>JAJFMS010000078.1 GCA_020696885.1 Armatimonadota bacterium
CGAAGATCTGGGCCAGCATCGTCTCCATCACCATCAGCCCGAGCGCGCCCAGCAGGAGGTAGCGCCACAGCTCCACGCCCTGACGGGCCTGGTTGAGCGCGCCCAGCAGGTTCTCGTTCAGGCCGATCCAGGTCCACTCGCTCACCGGAATGAGCCGCTTCAAGGCGCCCTGGTCCAGCGCGCGGAGGTCCGACTCCTCCGTGTTCCGGTTCACCGCAAACAGGTCTTGCGTGCCCTGGTCCACCGCCAGCCGGTAGAAGCCGGCCCGCGCCGGCTGCTCCACCGTCACCGTGGCGCCGCGATCGTCGACCAGCGGCTTCAACGCCGTGCGGTCCCCCGATGGCGCGGACACGGTCACCCGGCGCCCGGCCTCGGAGAGGGGCAGCGGCTTCACCAACGGCTCTCCCACCCGGCCGTTGCGGGTGCCGTCCGCTCCGGTGGCGAGGTAGGCCACTAACTGGTGGATCAGCGGCAGGAACGCCGGCTTTAGCGGCAGGCTGTTCCACTGCGTATTGGCGGTGCTGGAGACCAGGATCAGCTTGCCCAGCCCGAAGGTCTTCTCCACCATCGCGGGGCTGCCGTCCGTGAAGCGCGCCATCACGCGGACGCTCTTGTCGCCTTCGGCCGGGGTCAGCTTGAAGTGCTTGCTGAACTCCGCGGTATTGAGGTCCACGTCCTGCGCGCCTTTGAACCGCTGAAGCGCCGGGTGGTCCAGCGTCGCTATGTCCAGGGTGGTTTTCGTGCTGTCCAGCGCTCCGATGCGAGCCGGCAGCAGGCTCGGCTTCCCCTCGAAGAGATCCCGGTTATAAAGCGAGGGGTTGACCCGGTCGCCCAGGAAGAGGAGCACCCCGCCGCCGTTCTGGACGAACTCCGCCAGGAGCTTCCGGTCGCTTTCGCTCAGGTTCGCCACGTTGGAGAGCGCGAGCACATCGTAGTCGCGCACGTTCATGTTGCCGAAGCCCGGCTGGTTCAGCACCCGTGGCTCCAGGGCGGACGGCTCCGTGCCCGGGACCGTAAGCGGCGGCGAGAGGGCCACCTGCAAGAAGAACGCGGCGTCATTCTGGGGCGTCACCGGGTCCGGCTTACCGTTGAGCACCAGCACCTTCACGCTGTCTCGCACGCGCAGGGCCAGGTAGCCCACGTCATCCGCCGCGAGCCGGTCGCCGGCCACGCGCACCGTGCAGGCACGCACGCCGGGGCGATCGAAGATCTGGTTGAACTGAACCAGGGTGCCCTGACCTGGCTCGATGTTGATCCGCTGTGCCGGCCCCTGCGACTTCCCGTCGATCTCCAGGTTCACCAGGAGGTCGCGCACCGGTTGGGCGCCACGGTTGATGATGTTCGCCTGGATCCGGGTGCTGGAGCGCACCGTGGCGATGCCCCGAGCCGCCTGCACCCACTCGACGGCTACGTTCGGCGCCGGGCCTTCCCGCACCGGCAGCATCACCATCCGGGCGCGCTTGGACAGCTCTTCCCAGGTGCTCCGGTCCAGCGTGGGGCCTTCCCAGCCGGAGGCCTGGTTGTCCGAGATCAGGAACACTTCCCGGTTGACGTAACTGGACTCCCCCACGATCTCTAGAGCCAGGCGCGCGGCCTTGCCGTAGTTGGTGCCGGAGTCGGAGAGCTTCACGGAGCGACTCAACAGCGCCACCACGGATTTGAGGTCCAGGCTCGGCTTCCGGATCAAGGCGCGGGGTGGATCGGACGCCAGGATCACGCTGACGGCGTCTCCCTGGCGCAGGCCGCGCTGCACGAGGTCCAGGGCACGCTTCCGAGCCCGGTCGAAGACCGTCTGGTCCGTAGCGCCGGCCGGGCGGTAACCCATGCTGTAGGAGGTATCCAGCACGATGACCGCGTGCACCTGGCCGCGCGTGCCGGCAATCGGGACCCCGGCGAGCCGCACCACGGGGCGGCAGATCGCCAGCACCACCAGCGCGAGTATCAGGCACCGGAGGAGGAGCAGGAGGAGCTGCTCGATCATCAAGCGGCGGCTGCGGTTCTTCTGGCTAAGGCGCAAGAACTCCATCGCACCCCAACGCACCACCTGGTAGCGCCGGCGCTGGAGCAGGTGGATGATGATCGGGATGCTCACCAGGGAGAGAGCACCGAGAAACGCCCCGTTTAGGAACGACAGGCCCATAGATTACGTCCGCCGCATTCGCCCGGCCAGGTAGTGGGAGAGAGCGTCGGCGGGGGCTTCGGTGGTCACCGTGCGGACGACGTCCACCCGGATCTCACGACACCGTCGCTCCAACTCGGAGCAGAACTCGTTGAAGTTGCGCAGGTACTCCTCGCGGATGCCGCGCGGATCCACCAACTGCTCCGGCTCCAGCTCCAGGCCCTCGAACTTCGTCAGGTCGTCGAACGGGAAGGTGGTCTCGTCCTCGTCCAGGATCTGGAACAGTACCACCTCGTGACCCCGGTGGCGGAAGTGGCGAAGGCCGCCGAGCACGTCGTCCAGGTCCCCGAACAGGTCCGAGAAGATCACCACCAGACCGCGGCGCTTGATCCGCTCCGCCACCTCGTGGAAGGTGGGCGCCAGCTCGGACTTCGGCTTGGTCTGCGCGGTGGCTAGCTCTTCCAGCATCTGCGTGAAGTGGCTGGCCGTGGCGCGAGGGGGCACGTATTTCTGCATCCCATCGTTAAACAGCACCAGGCCGGCAGCGTCTCGCTGCTGGATCAGGATGGTCGCCAGCCCCGCGGCCATGATCGAGGCGTACTCCAGCTTGCTGAACGGCTTCTTCCGCCCCTGGTACAGCATCGACTCGCTGGTGTCCACCAGCAGGTACGACTTCAGGTTCGTCTCTTCCTCGAACTCCTTGATGTAGTACCGGTCGGAACGGGCCGCTACCTTCCAGTCGATGTAGCGGATCTCGTCACCGACGGTGTACTCGCGGTGCTGGGCGAACTCCACGCTGAAGCCGTGGTAGGGGCTCTTGTGCAGACCCGAGATGAACCCTTCCATCACCTCGCGGGCGTGGAACTCCAGCCGTGAAACCGCGTTGAGGACACTCGGGTCGCCTAGCTGCTGCTGTGTGAGGGGCATGAACGCTCTGCTATTATCTGGAGCCGCGAGGTGAGCTATCGATCTCGGCCAGCTCGATCAACGTACGGAGCGATGACAACTGATCCGAAAGGAGCACCAGTTCCTCAGCCTCTTATCATTCGTCGCTGCTGAGGCCCTGGTCCTGATTCTTGTCCAGTAGGACCTGAAGCCGCCGGTCTAAGCTGGCGGGAAACGACATCCCGCGCAGGGCTTCCGGGAGTTTCAAGGTGATGGCTCCCCGTTGTGACACCCGCGTCCCTCCCGGGCTCTTACTTCTTGGCGACCGTGGGCCGAGGCGTCAGTTCCACCAGCTTCTTGACCACGTCGTCCGGCGTGACCCCGGAGGCTTCGGCCTTATAGTTCGTGATGATCCGGTGGCGGAGCACCGGCGCGGCGATGGCCGCCACGTCGCTGCAGTCCACGAAGGCGCGGCCGTCCAGCGCGGCACGCGCCTTGGCGCCCAGGATCAGGTACTGACCGGCGCGCGGGCCCGCGCCCCAGGTGACGTACTCCCGCACGAACTCGGTGAGCCGCTTGTCGATGCGGGGGTCCACCTCGCCGGCGGCAACGCGGGTGGCGCGGACCAGGCCGAGCACGTAATCGAACACGTGCGGGGGCACCGGGAAGTCCCGAAGGAACTCCTGCAGCCAGAGGATCTCCTCGGCGGTGAGCACGTTCCCCACCTCCTGCTTGATGCTGGAAGTGGTGCGGCGCAGGATGTCCAGCTCCTCGTCCATGCTTGGGTAGTCCACCCGCACCATGAACATGAACCGGTCCAACTGCGCTTCCGGCAGCGGATAGGTGCCTTCCTGTTCGATCGGGTTCTGGGTGGCCAGTACGAAGAACGGCTCGTCGAGGGTGTAGGTGTGCCCGCCGGCGGTGACCTTGTGCTCCTGCATCGCTTCCAGGAGCGCGGCCTGGGTCTTCGGCGGGGTGCGGTTGATCTCGTCGGCGAGGATGATGTTGGCGAAGATCGGGCCACGCAAAAACTTGAAGCTGCGCTGGCGAGTGACCGGGTCTTCCTGGATGATCTCGGTCCCGGTGATGTCCGCGGGCATCAGGTCCGGGGTGAACTGGATTCGCTTGAAGTCCAGCGACAGGATCCGCGACAAAGTGCTCACCAGGAGCGTCTTGGCCAGGCCGGGCACGCCGACGAGCAGGCAGTGGCCGCGCGAGAAGATCGCCATCAGGAGCTGGTCGACCACGTCCGTCTGACCCACGATGATCTTTCCGAGCTCGTCGCGCAGCGCGGAATGCGCCACGCGCAGGCGCTCCAGGGCCTTGCGGTCCCTCTCTTCCACGGAAGTCCCAATCACAGTCGCCACTCGTAGCCCTGCTCTTTCTACCGATCGCCACGGGGCCGGAGGTGCAGGGGCGCCGACCCGGAAGCCCGGACCAGCGCCCCCAACGCCCGGCGTGCCCGTCTGGGCCCGCGTCATTCTGGTGTTGCGTCTACCTAACTTATGCGCCGCTAACTAGAATCCCTGGCGACAGTTCGCGAGAGCTACCAGCGTGTAGCCGGTCACCAGGTCCGGTGTGTTCTCGCGCCAGCGCGGGTTCTCGTTGATCCAGGAGCCGTCCGGCTTCTGCTGTCGCACGATGGCGGCCGACAGCTCCGGCGCCCACGCGTGCTTCCTGCCCGCCGAGTCCACGAAGACCTTATCGCCCCAGATGGCCAGAGTCTTCGACATCGTGTGGTAATAGTAGTAAAGCCCGTCGTTACCCATCCGCGGGTTCTGCTTCACGTCGTAGTTGGCGCGCAGCCAGTTCCAGGCGGACTGCACCCGCGGATCCTTCTTATCCACGCTGCAGTACAGGTAGCTCTTGAGACCGGCGTAGGTCATGCTGCCGTAGGAGCTGTGCGTGACCTTGTCGGCGTTGCTGACCTTGCTCTCACCGCTGGCCGCGTAGATGAACCCGCCGTCCGTGCCGGCCCACTCTTGGTCGTTGCTCTCGGAGCGGTTCTGGCACCGCTGCAGGAAGATCACCGCCTTCTTGAACGCGTCGGCGTTCTTCGGGTAGCCGGATTCCTTGAGGGCTTCCAGGGCGTTCTGCAGGTTGGAGAGGTCCGGGTTGTCTACCTTCGAGCCGTAGCCGATGCCGCCGTACTGGCGATCGGTGGGCTTGAACCCCTCGCCCTCATCGAACTGCGAAGCGGCCAGGAACTCCTGGGCCTTCTTGATGACCGCCGCGTACTTTGGGTTACGCGTGAGGTGCAGCGCCGTCACGGAGAGCGCGGTGTTGTAGTTCGGCAGGGCCTGGGCCGGGCCGAGCGCGTCCGTGTAGATCGCGCCGTTCGGCTTCGCCAGGGCCGCGAGGTAGTCGCAGGCCTTCGCGATCGTCGGGTCCTTGTCGCTCACCCCGTTCCGCAGGAACCCGGTCACCACAATCGCGGTGATACCCGGGTAGTTCTGCCAGGAGCCATCCGGCTTCTGGGTGCCGCGCAGGAACTTCAACCCCTGCTGTACGGAGGCATCCAGGCGAGCGCGCTCGGCGCTATTCGCCTTGACGCCCGTCCTCGGCGCAGCCGGCTTCGCCGCCGGGGCGCCGGCTGCCGGATGCGCAACTACGGCCAGGCCCACTCCCGCCGTGACCAGTAGACTCCACGTTCTCATGGCTTTCCCTCTCGTCACTCTCGTGAGATTACCCGCTTCGGAGCTACTTCGGATCCTTCTGGACCTTCGCGTCGCTCTTCAGCAGCTTGAGCAGATGGCCGTATTCCGGCCGAAAAATCTCCACCTTCGCCTCTTGCAGAAGACCTTCCAGGTGGTCCTGCGTGGCCTTCAACCGGTCCGGCCCACTCTTCTGGACCTTCATATTGGCGCGGAGCAGCTCCTGCACGTCTGAAAGGGCCGGGATGCTGGCCGGCACGAACTCGTCCAACCGTACGAACACCCAGTAGCTGTCCAGCTTGATCGGGCCGGCGGATTTCCCCTTTTCCAGCTTCAGCACCTTCTCCAGCAGCCCGGGCTCCAGCGGCCCTTTTGCCTTCGGATCTGCCTCGATCGCGTTGGGGATCTTCCCGCCCGCGTCCTTGTAAGGATCGATGCTGCGCTTGCGGGCCAGCTCCTCGAAGGAGCCTCCCTGCTTGAGCGCGGCGTCCACTTCCTGCGCGACCTTCTTGTCGCTCACCGTGATCCGGGAGATCCGGACCGAAGCCGGAGTGGTCAGCACCTGCTTGTTGTTCTCGTAGTAGAGCTGGACTTCCGTATCGGAAATCGCGATCCCTTCGGTCAGCAGGTTCTCCGCCACGAGCTGCTGCCGCACGTCTTCCTGGAGGCTCTGCAGCGTCCGGCCGTGCACCGCCAGCCAGTCCTCGAACTTCTCCCCACGAAGCTCGAACTGGCGACGCAGCACCTTGACCCGCGCCTCGAGCTGCATCGGGGTGGGCAGCACGTTCTTCTTACGGGCCTCTTCCTCCGCGATGACCTGTTGGATCCATTCCTTCAGGACCAGGTAGCCCACGGCGGTGTCCGACCCGCCGCCCACGAACACCTCGCAGCGCTTCTGGAACTCGCGCTCCGTGAGCACCTTCCCATTGACGCTGGCTACTTCGGCCGGTTTGGGTGGCGTCTCCTGCGCCTGCACCCCCGCGCCCAGGGCCATCACGAGCGCAGAAGTGATGATTAGACGGCTCAAAGCCCGGCCGGGGTGACTGCTCAACAAAAAGATCATCATCGGCTCGCTATTCCGTGCGGTGGACCCGCAGCGACAGGCTCCCCAGCAGCAGTCCGGCGGTAAGCAGGTAGAGGCCGGCGGTCTGCCAGGCCGGGGGATAGACGTAGAAGTACTCGTGTGCGTGCAGCCGCTCGTACACCCAGGAGAAGCGGAGGACGTCCGTCTCCAGCACGTTGCCGACCGCGGTCACGGGGTTCGGCAAGAGGGCCGCGTAGATGTAGGGTGCAGGATCCGGCATCCTTCGATAGTATGGGTCGATGAGCCAGATTGTGCCCACCACGCCGCCCAGCACCAGCACCGCAAGTGGGATGGCGAAGGCCGGATAGCGCACCCGCGCCGAAAGCCATGTCCCGAGTGCAGCGAACGCCACGCTCATGGCCAGCAGCAGCCCATGCGCCGCCAGCGCCCCGGCGGCGGCGATGCCCGCGCCCAGGAAGTTGGCAGCTACCGTCAGGCAGAGCGAGGCGGCCAGCAGCACCAGCACGGGGTGGAGCGCCGCCTGGATGGCACCCGCCACGATGGCGACGGAGGAGAGCCGGCTGCGCCGGTACTCGTCCAGGTGGCCTTCCCGGATCAACTGCCGCCAGAGCAGCGCGCCGCGCACGGCCGCCCAGGGCAGCGCCACTCCGGATTCCGCCAGTAGGGTGAACCCGATCCAGCGCGTGGCGAGCTGCGGCCGGAGTATCGAGTAGATCTCCATCTCCAACCAGTAGCTCTGCAGCACCGCACCCAGGGTTCCCGCCAGCACCAGGATGCCCAGGACACCCCAACGCCACCCCCGCCGGGCAGACATCCGCCCGGCGTGCCGTGCTACCGGGTTGTCCCACCAGCGAAAGGGCATGGAGTAGGGGGAGTGTTGGAGTAGTGGAGTAGTGGAGTAGTGGAGTGTTGGGCTGCCGGTGCGGCCTACGGCCGCTGTCCCATCACTCCATTACTCCATCACTCCAACGCTCCCGCGGCCGCGGGGGAGATGGTGAGGGTTACGGGCGTGCTCCACTTCGGGACGATCCGCTCGTTCACCTTGAACGCCAGGTCGTCCGAGCCGGTGGGCGCCGCATTATTGACGATGGCCGCCGGATCCCGGAACGTGGCGATCAGCGACAGCTCCCGGTCCGCCACAAAGCCATCGTTATCGATCGCGGAGCCGCTGAAGACCCAGGCGTTCTGCTGCATGGCCCGCTTCTTGGTAATGTCCCAGGCCAGCTCTTCCGCGCGCACCTTCACGGTTCGCCCCGCCCGCTGCCAGGAGACGAACACCTGAACCGGGGAGCCCTTGGGCGCCTGCGTATCCCCCTGGTGCCGCAGCCCGCCTTTCGGCTCCAGCCCCAACAGGATGAGCCCGAGCTGCATGTGCAGCGGCCGGACGTTCAGCCCCAGCAGGCTCTCGTGCAGCTTCCCGCCGGGCGCCGCCACGGCCAGGTACTCGATGAGCCCGCGGTCCATATTCACCTTGCCGCTGCAGGTGAGCGTCTTTGCCTTCAGATCAACGGTCGCCTTGCCCAGCCGATACCGGTCGTCACCGATCTTCTCGGCATCCGGGGGAAGCTGGGCGGCGCCGTCCTGCGTCCGGGCAGGACGCGGCACGAAGGCCACGGCACAGGCGGCGAGCAAGGGAACGATGAGGATGCGGTGCCGGGTCATGACGATGCCTTCGCCAACGAGGACGACGATAGCTCCATTATACCAGCACCCTTCCAAGTCATCGGGACGCGCCGCACTCCACGTCATTGCGAAGCGCCCACCGCCGCTCCCGGACACGCGCCGTGCTTCCGCGAGCCTGCCCGTACGGGCGCTGTGGCAATCCCGAAGGTTGAGCAGCGAGCCACCTTGGCACTTCGGCGTTTGGCAGGATCCGTACACGGTCGGGATGGCCACGGGAGCAAAAGACGCTCCCTCGCCATGACGGTTCTTTCCGCAGCGCCCCTACCGCCATCGCGGTAGAATCACCACAGCCGGTCGGCGTGCGTGGTGGCCATCGGTGCTTCTGGAGCGGGGAACCAATGCGGGTGCTGCACGGGGTCTGGAGTTCCGAGGCCGGCCGCTTTTACGTGTGGGCGGAACAACCACCGGGGCCCCGCCGCGGACGGGCTTCCACCGCGGCGCGGCGTCCCCACCCCTTCGCGGTCGACGGCGGTGACCTCGCCGCCGCGCTAGGACGAAAGCCGG
>JAJFMS010001117.1:0-2751 GCA_020696885.1 Armatimonadota bacterium
ATCGCCTCGTCCTCGGCAATCAGCACACGGATCTTCTCCATCGCATCCCTCCCGGATTGGCCAAACCCAAAGTGGAGAGAGTATGGAGTGTTGGAGTAGTGGGAAACGCGGCCGTAGGGCCGCACCGCTCCCCATCACTCCACTACTCCCTCACTCCACCACTCCCTCCGGTCCCCGCCCTAATCGTCCTGATCCCCCGGCAGCTCCGCAATGATGGTGGTCCCCTGACCCGGCGACGACCGCACCTCGAGCCGTCCCTCGAAAGCGGTGAGCCGCTCTTCCATCCCGCGCAGCCCATTCCCGTCTTGCGCCCGCACCCGCTCGGGGTGGAACCCGCACCCGTTGTCGGTTACCCGGGCGGTCACCGTGGGTGCGCCAACGGCCGGCTCCAGCACCGACACCTCCACTGTGATGCTCGTGGCCTCCGAGTGTTTGAGGCAGTTGGTCAGCGCTTCCTGAATCACCCGGGACAGGTGGTACTGCCGGTGCGCGGAGAGCGGAAGCGGCGCTTCCGGGACCCGCACCTCTACGGCCATCGCGGCGGACTGCTCCACCAGCGCGGCTGCCGTGCGGATCGCGGTGCGGAGGTCGACCGCGCTGGTGTCCGTGCGCAGCGTCGCGACGATCTGCCGCATCTCCTCCATCGCGCTGCGGAGGGCGGCGGCCTGCTGCGCCATCGCGTCGCACGCCGCGGGAGCGTCGTTGGCGCACGTCCGGCGCGCCATCTCCAGGCTCAGGATCACTCGGGTCAGCACGTGCCCGACTCCGTCATGGATGTCCCGCGAGAGCCGGCGGCGCTCCTCGCTGATGGAGAGATCCTCGCGTAGGACGGCCAGGTCTTCCTGCCGGGTCCGCTCGTCGAAGGCGATCGTGCGGGCGATGGAGGCCACCAGGACCATGAAGAAGATCCGCGTGACCAGCATCTCGGAGTAGTCCTGCGTGAGCTGTTTGGGCCACGTGGCCACCACGTAGCTGATCACGGCCACCCCGTCCGTAATCAGGAACCCGCGGGCGCTGGCCGCCAGCGTCTCCGCGATGACGAAGATGAGGTACACCAGCCAGAGATCGCTGTGGACGCGGCCGGTGAGGTTCACCCCCATTGCGATAAACAGGATCGACAGGCCGTCGAACACCACCCGGTGCCAGCGTTCCCGGCCGTGCCGGATGCCGGTAACGTAGCGCGCGGCGACGCCGGACACCGCCACGAAGTAGAGCGTGTAGAGCTGCCAGTCCTGGTGGCGCAGCTCTCGCTGCACGTACGAGAAGTGCAGCCACACGAACACGAACGCCACCGCCAGCCAGACGTGCTGCGCGGCGCGGGTGACGGTGGGAAATTCGCGGGAGGGAGCGAGGGCCCTCAGCATCGTCGCAGCTCCTGTTAGTGATCCCGGGTGGCACTTTGATTATAAGGGGCGGTCGTCAGACCGCGTGAGACTGACCGTGCGATTGACCGATCCGGATGATATTCGCCGCAGGCTGGAGCAGGACCGCTCGTGGTCGGTCTACGCGCTCGGCGATCTCTGGCCTCCGTTCTCCGCGCGAAGCGAGTGGTACGGCGCGCCGGAGTACGCGAACGCGCTGGCGCTGATCTACCGGGCGGACGGCGTGCCCGTACTGTTGACCGCCGGTGAAGCTGAAGCGGTGAGCCAAGTGCTGAAGGGTCTGCCGCCGGAGCCCGAGATGTTCCTCTCGATCCGGCCGGAGCACCTGGAGGCGGTCCGCAGCCGTTGGGAAGTCTCCTCGCTGAATCCGATGTGGCGGATGCTCCTGGACCCGGCCGCCGAGCTGCCCGTCCTCTCGTCCCCGGCCGTGACTCGGCTCGGAGCCGGCGACCTGCCCGCCATCGAGCGGCTGTTCGCGGACGGCGAGCCCGCCGGCGAGAAGCCGGACTTCTTCTTCCCTTCGATGCTCGATGACGGCACCTATTTCGGGGTCCGGGAATCCGGGGAGCTGGTCGCCGTGGCCGGCACGCACCTGGTGGTCCCGCCAGCAAGCGTGGCCGCAATCGGCAACGTCTACACGCGTCGCGACCGCCGAGGCCGTGGATACGGCCTCGCGGTGATGGCCGCCGTCGTCGCGGAGCTGCGACAACGGCAGCTCCGCACCATCGCGCTTAACGTCCGGCAGTCGAACACCGCCGCGCAGCGGGTCTACTCCCGCCTCGGCTTCCGAACCTACTGCGCCTTCTTCGAGGGCGTGGCGCGCTTGCGGCAGGAGTAATGGAGTGGTGGAGTAGTGGAGTAATGGGGACTGGTGCGGCCTCATGGCCGCTTTTCCCCCGTCACTCCAACGCTCCACTACTCCATCACTCCCCCATCTCCCCAGCTCTCAGGTGTGGAACAGCTCCCGGAAGCGGCCGTAGGCGTGGTCCCACGCCGCCGTCTCGGTGGGCCGGTACTCCACCAGTTCCACGGAGCGGCGTATTACGGCGCGCGCTTCGGTGTAGTCGATTGCGTCGTGGCCCACGGCTTGCACCAGCGCGTTCCCCATTGCGGTGGCTTCCGTGGGCCCGGCCAGCACCGTGCAGCCCAGCGCGTCCGCGATGAGCTGGCACAGCAGCGTGTTCTCGGCGATCGTGTGCGGCATGCGCGTCGGCTGCACGAACCCGGGGTCATCGGGATCGATGAGCGCGGAGAACGGTCGCGCCTCGGCGGCCTTCTGCGCCAGCTCCGCGTAGCTGTAGTCGGATCCCTCGCTGGCCCAGAAGCGCCGGCACTCCTGCACCAGCCACAGGCCGGTGATGTTCCGGAG
>JAJFMS010001117.1:2761-5158 GCA_020696885.1 Armatimonadota bacterium
CCCGTCTCCGCGGCCACCGCGGCGCGCAGGGTGCCGAGCTTCGTCCCGGCCTGCACCAGCGGCGGGAGGAAGCCGGTCGGCACGCCTACCTGCGCTAGCAGCTCGCGGTCCCACTTGCGGGATTCGGCGCTCACCATCTGGGAGGTGCTGCCGTTGGTGTACTCCACCGCCTTATTGCCGGAGAGCCAGTAGTGGAAGAGGTCCGGCATCATCAGGAACCGGTCCGCCAGCGGCAGCGCGGGCCAGTTCCGCTCGGAGAGCGCCAGGAGCTGGAACAGGGAGTTGAACTGCATGAACTGCAGCCCGGTGCGGCGGAACAGCTCCTCCCGTCCCACGCGCCGGCACGCCAGCTCCACCATCCCGTTGGTGTAGCTGTCCCGGTACGCCACCGGGTTGGCCAGCAACGCCCCGGAACGGTCCAAGAGTCCGAAGTCCACGCCCCACGTATCCACCCCCACGCTAGCCAGGCCGCTGTGGCGCTGGGCGCACTTTCGGAGCCCGATCTGGATCTCCTCCCAGAGGTGGAGCACGTCCCAGTGCAGGGTCTGTCCCTGGTCGTGTGGCACATAGAGCGGGCCGTGCGGGAAGCGATGGACCTCCTCCATCTCGAGCCGCGTGCCGGTGCTCTTCTCGGTCAGTGTCCCCACGAGGGCCCGGCCGCCGCTCGCGCCCAGATCGATCGCCGCCAGTTTCATTGCCCGCTCACCTTCGATAACGGCCCGGCCAGCACCGCCGGAACGCGGGTCAGTTCATCGAACGGGTGGGAATGGTCCTGCCCCCAAGGGTTATCGGCGGCATCATCGGTATCGTGGCCGCTGGTGGATTCCGGGCTTCGCTCGATCGCCACTCTCCCAGGTGCTCGTTGTGGCTCACGGCGATCTGCCTGGAGTCGGCGTCTCCAGGCGCCGGCGTCGAGCCTACGCAGGGTTCGTACGCCTGGCCCGGCGCTCGAAGGATTCACCGTGCGAGGGAAGGAATGGACGCGCGACGCGAGCCCTCGACGCAGAGTGAGGTTCGCAAGAGAGAAAGGCCCGACGATGTGGCAGCAGGTACTTCAGGGGGTGTGGCGCTTCGAGGATAGCTGCGCGGTGTACGCCGTGCTGGGACCGGAGGGTGGGCTCATCGTGAACGCCGGCACCGGCGCCTGGCTGGAGCACCTGGCCGAACTGCCGGTGCCGCCGGTCGCACTTGCGTGCACCCATTACTTCCGCGATCACTCGGCCGGCGCCGTCCGCGCAGCCGAGCGCGGGATTCCGATCTTCGTGCCGGAAGGCGACGAGGCCGTGTTCGCGGACCCCCTTCAGCAGTTCCGCGAGCGCCAGACCTACATCATCTACGACAACCTCTGGAACCTGTTCGCGCCGATCGAGCCGGTGCCGGTGGCCGGCGTGCTGCGGGACTACGAGACCCGGACCCTCGCTGGCCTTACGGTGACGGTCCTGCCGCTGCCGGGCGTCACGCTGATGCACTGCGGGCTGGAGGTGCGGCTCCCCGCCACCGGGCAGAGGGTGGTGTTCAGCGGCGAAGCGATCCACTCCCCCGGCCGCCTCGCCCGGGTCGCGCCGCTCCAGTACCAGTACAACGACCTGACTGGCGCCATCAACTGCCACCTGTCGGCCCAGACGCTGCGGGATCGGAAGCCCGTGGCGCTTTTCCCCAGCCTCGGCGTGCCGATCCTGGAGGATCCCGATGGCGCGCTGGCGCAGCTTCAGGAGTCGCTGGAGGTTCTCTGCGCCGGACGACCCACCGAGTCGGCGGCCATCGCGAAGCTGGCCGAATCGCCGCTGGAGCGCGTCACCGATCACGTCTGGATGGCGACGCAATCCGAGGCGATCTCCTGGTTCGTCATCAGCGAGAGCGGCAAAGCGCTGGTACTCGACTACGGCTACAGCAAGCGCGGCGTCATGCTCCAGGGCTACCCCACCCCGCAGCGCCGCCGGGCGCTCCTCCACAGCCTGGTGGCCCTCCAGCGGCAGTTCGGGATCGATCGCATCGACGTCGCCCTGCTCAGCCACTTCCACGACGACCACGTTTGCGGCGTGCCGGTGCTGCAGCGCCTCCACGGCACCGAGTGCTGGGCCTCCGAAGCATTTGCCGACCTCCTGGAGTCGCCGGAAGCCCATTGCTTTCCCTGCGACTGGCCGACGCCCTGCCGCATCGACCGCCGCCTGCCGCTGGACGCGCCGGTGCAGTGGGAGGAGTACACGTTCCACTTCGCGCCGATGAACGGCCACACGCGGTTCGCGTCCCTGATCGGGTTCGAAGCGGACGGACGCTGCTTCGCGCACACCGGGGACCAGTACTTCTTCCTGAAGGGCGTGGGAGACTGGGCATGCAACCCGATTGCGCAGAACCACGTCTACCGCAACGGCGCCCTGCTGGACGGCGACCGGCAGA
>JAJFMS010001118.1 GCA_020696885.1 Armatimonadota bacterium
AGCGGGTGGTCGGCGCGGGTCATCCAGCGGGCCAGTTCCAGGCGCCCGCTGTGTGCGGTGTCGATCGGGGTCTGCCGGCCGCCGGCCAGGATCACCGGAAACTGGCGCGGGCAGTCCTTGCCCAACTGCTGATAGTCGCCGCGGATGTGGACCCGCAGGTTGCTGGGCTTCCCGTCCGAGACGGCCATCGCGCGCGGAGCGACCGGCTTCGCCTTCTCCAGGGCGGTGATTTCGTCTTCCAGCCGCGTCAGGTCCGCCTGCACGTTGGCCGCGAAGAGGCGGTCCGGCTTTTCCGGAAGCTCCAGCTTGAGGCTGGCGGCGGAGAGCCCGGCTTCCGCCTTGAGCTGGGTGACCGCCTGCGCCACGAAGTCCGCGACCAGGCCGGACTCCACCGCGATCTGCTCCGGCGTGCGGGGGAAGTCGGAACCCGTGTAGGGGGCGATCAGCAGCTTGTCGATGTGCGGGAAGTAGCTGGCGCGCTGGAGGCGTACCAGGTTCTTGCCCGCGAGCAGCCGGAAGACGCCCTGCGCCTCCCACCGCTGCGTGTCCGGGAAGAACCCGCCGGTGACCCGGCTCGCGCCGTTGGAGGCCACCAGGCCGCCGTTGACGTGAAGCTCCACGGCCCGGGCATCGCCGGAGGCGTAGCGGAGATCGAGTTGGTAAGCGCCGGCCGCGGGCACGGTGATCTCGTACTCGGCGAGGTTGGGATACTGCCCGGCGTTGACCAGGACGCCGATCTCCTTGCCGTAGAACTGCCGGTCCTTCAGCACGTTGCCGCGGGTGAAGTCTTCGGCCTCCACCAGCACCGCGCCCGGCGGCAGCGGAGCCCCGGCGGCGGCGACTACCGGGCGCAGCTCCGGAACCCCTCCGGCGTGCCGAAGCTGCTCTCGGGCCGCTTCCAGGTACGCGGCGCGCTTGCTCTGCGCCGCACCCAGCACCACCGCTCCCGCGGCGTCCCGCTGCTTCTTCTGCGCTTCCCGCTTCGCCGCGACCTCACCCTCCACGGCCGCGATCTTCTCCCGCTCCGCGGCGGAGACGAGCGGCACCTCCTGCCACTCCGCCACCACCCGGAAGTTCTTCATCGTGCGGGTGCTCTTGAAGATGCCGGCAAGGGCGTAGTAGTCGGTCTGCGGGAACGGGTCGAACTTGTGGTCGTGGCACCGGGCGCAGCCGAGAGTGATGCCCATGAACGTGCGGCCGAGGGTGTCGACCTGCTCGTCGATGATGTCCTCTTCCTGCTTGACCGGATCGTCCTCGGCCAGCATCTTTGGGCCGATCGACAGGAAGCCGGTGGCCACCACCGCATCGTGCGGGTCCTCGCCGCCCATCAGGTCGCCGGCGATCTGCTCCTGAATGAAGCGATCGATCGGCCGGTCCTGGTTGAAGGCCCGGATCACGTAGTCGCGGTAGCGCCAGGCGTTGGTGAATACCAGGTTCTCGTCCAGCCCGTTGCTGTCCGCGTAGCGCGCCACGTCCAGCCAGTGCCGGCCCCACCGCTCGCCGTAGGCGGGAGAGGCGAGGAGGCGGTCGATCAGGCGGGCATACGCGGTGTTGGGTGTTAGGTGTTGGGTGTTGGGGGAACGCGGCTCTTGCCGGCAGTCTTGCAGGAACGCTGCGATCTCCTCGGGGGTGGGCGGGAGGCCGGTGAGGTCGAAGGTGGCGCGGCGGAGGAGCGTGAGCGGGTCCGCGGGTGGGGCCGGGGCGAGTCCCTTCACTTCCAGGCCGGCGAGCACGAACCGATCGATCGGGTTGCGCACCCACTTCGCGTTCTTGACGACCGGCAGCCGGGGCAGCTTCGGTGGCACGTAGGCCCAGTGGGTCTTCTGCGGAGCTGCGCCGGACGGCCCGCCCACAGGAGCGCCGGACCCCGCAGGCCAGGGCGCGCCCATCTTGACCCAGGCGGTGAGCGCCGCGACCTCGGCCGGCTTCAGGTTGCCGCCGGGCGGCATCTGCAGTGCCTTGTCCGCCCCGTTGATCGCGCGGATCAGGGAGCTGGTGTCGGGGTCGCCGGGCACCAGGGACGAGCCGCGCACGCCGCCGGCTAGCAGACCCTCGCGCGTGTCCAGCTTCAGCCCGCCCTGCACCGGCTTGCTCGCGGCGGAGTGGCACGAGAAGCACCGGGCGGCCAGCACCGGGCGCACCTTGCTTTCGAAGAACGCCGCCGCCTCCCGCGAGGGAGGCGCAGCCGGCGCAGCACCGCCCGCGGCCACTGCCGCCACCATCGGGATGGCCAGCAGCCCGCCGCTCAAAATCCAGCCGATACCCCGCCCGATTACCATCCGCGCTGGTCCTCGCCGTCCCGCATCCTACTCTTACTCGGATCGTGAGAAAGAGAATGAGAACGAGAATGAGAAAGATTGAAGCCACGCCCCCACGGGAGCGGCTAGAGGTCCGGTGCGGACCGCTGACTAACCATGCTCCGGCCTCGCACGGCCGGAATGAGTCTTGAGATGACCGTACTAGCTCGCCTGTTGCACCGGGATCTACGCGTACCGTTCGCCGCGGCCCTCCTCTTTTCCGTAATCGGAAGCGCTTCCGCCCAGGGAACTCGCGCGGACTACGAAC
>JAJFMS010000079.1 GCA_020696885.1 Armatimonadota bacterium
TCACCCCTTACCGGTTACCGCTGCGGCGGGAAACCGCACCTCATGGTCGCCCGTGACCTGCCTCGCTCCGAACCCGAGCCACGGGGGCGCCGCTTCATCGCCGCGCCGCCGGCGGGACCTGACCGTAACTTTCTGACTCCCTGCCGCCGGGGGAGTGCTGCAATTGGTTTTTGAACAGGGAGGTTAACGGTCGAAGACCGAGCTGCCCTGCCCGCGTGCCCAAGAAAGAACTGAAGGAGAGATCTCGTGGAAGCAAACGGAGTGGATGTCTTTGTTGGACTGGATCTGGGCTCGGAGTCCATGGCCGCTTACTTCCGCGGCCGGGTAGGTGATCGGTTTTACCAGGAGATGGTCGACCTCCAGGCTCATGGCGACAACCTGGTAGGCTATACCGCCTGGAAGCTGAAGGATGGCGACCGGCCCTCCCGGCGTCTGCTCACCCGGATCGGGCTTTATGACTTCCGCGTCAAAGCAGATCTCCCGCACGACCACGCGCTGCTGGAGTTCGTGCCGGATGGCCGCAAGGGACCGGCGGTGGACGGGTACGGCAAGAGCCTCTACCAGTACTTCTTCCGGAGCGATGAACATCCGCTGGGCGCCCCCAAGCTGATGCCCAATCCCAAGATCCCGTTCCAGGTGGGGGCGGATGATGTGATCCCGGACGTGGACGCAAGCGATGGGGGGACGGTCAACAAGGATCCCGAGAAGCTCCTCCAGCACATGATCCTGCAGGTGCTGCGGAACTTCGTGCTGCGCTCCCCGCAGCTTCGCGACGTGGCGCCGGCCCGGATCCACCTCACGGTCACCATCCCCAACGTTTACAGCCTGGTGCACCTGAAGAGCATCCAGGAATATGTGGAGCAGCACTCCGGAATCCCGGTAGTGGATCTCATCTACGAATCGGACGCGGTAGCCTACTGGGTGTTGGGCACTGACGGGCACACGGCGCAGAGCCGTCAGGCCATCGAGCAAATGCTGCGCGATGGGCGAGATGCGCCGGAGATCCGGTTGATCACCATCGACGTGGGGCGCGGCACCACGGACATGAGCATGATCTTGCTCCAGGCTGCGGTGGGTGATCGCCCGGGGGAGCAGGAGGTGCTGGCTCGCACCGGGCGGAGTGATGGGGGCAACCGGCTCAGTTACCTCCTGGCCCAGCACTACGATCGGCAGCTCGAGAAGGCGTTCCGGTTGTACGGAGAAGCAGTGGGCTCGCTGAAGCCGCCGTTCCTGTTTCGCGGTCTGTACCCCGGCGTCCATTCGCCTACCACCAACAACCGCGCAGCCCTGATTGCGCTGGAGTCCCTCATCGCGCATGTGAAGCGCGCGATTGACGAGGACTACCGGGTGGACCTGCCCGATGACGAGCATCGTGCTCTCATCGCCGCGGTGGTGGACGAGATCATCCAGGTGGTACCGTCCTACGTCGTCGATCCTACCGCACTGTCCGTGCAGCGGCTCCGGAACGCGCTGGGTCATGCCCTCTTTCTGCCCAGCTCGGCCGGGGCGAACCCGCTCGCCAAGGTTCCCGAGGTTAGCATTAACACGGTCAAGACGGTAATGGCGGGGGCCGGAAAGCTGTGGGAGCGCTTCAAGTCCCGGAAGGAAACTGCCTCGGCTCCGGCAGAGTCGCCGGAACCGCCTGCCGCTGCGATCCCCGAGCCCGCTCCGGAGCCGGGGAAGGACCGTAACGAGCTGGTGCAATTGGTTGGAGAGATCCCGACGTACGCGATTGTAGCCGGTCAGGCGTCCCAGTTCCGGCCGATGGCGGCGGCCATCCGCAAAACCCTGATGCAGCGCTATCAGTTCGGGCAACAGCGGATCCACTTCCTGTCCGGGCCGATCGCCAAAGAGGCCTGCTGCATCGGCGCCGTGAGCTTTCAACTGAGACGGAACCAGCTCCGCAACCCGAATGCCCTGTTCGGGATGTATGGATTCCGCAACACCGGGTGGGTCTCCGGGGAGGCTGCGTTCACCCCAATCGACATGCAACGGCTCAACCGCGGCGAGACCGTGGAAGTGAAGCTGAACGGCCCGGACGTTCGCGATTTCATCTTCACCACCCGCGCCGCGATCAACCCCAAACAACCGCCGGAGTTCTCGGACGGCAGCACGGCAAACCTGCGGACCCTTCCCGGACCGCGCTTCGAGATCCGCTACGACCCCCTGACCGTGACGCTGACGCTGAACGGTCAACCGGTCGACGTGGCGAACTTCGGCAAAGCCGACGAATCGATCTGGCCGAAAGTGTGGCCGGAGAAGCTCGGCGAGATCCAGGACTGATCGGACGATCCGGTGATGGCAAAGGGAAAGAATTCCATGTTCCTACGATTATTCACTGCGTTCGTCGCGATCCTCGTGACGGTGCTGACGGCGCACCCCGCGGCAGCGCAAAATCCGGTCCGAGCGATACTACTGGTAAAAGACCAGCCGGATTCTAGCTCTCAATTTCCGGGTCACGTGCGCGTGGCGTATGTGATCAATGGGCAAGGGGTAATGGTCGCCGATTTCGAGCGGCGCGGACCATCGGACCCTTGGACCCGCATGCCCGGGAGTGATCCCAATCAGCATCTGGCGAGTCTGTTGCAGCGCGGCCAGGATGCCGTGCTTCCCCAACTTGCGAAGACCATGCAGCCTGTCGGAGCTACGACTACTTGGGATGCCTGGATCCAGGCAGCACTCGCGGGGAGTGTCCAGGGCGCTACCGTGGATTTTGGGGGAGCCCGGAAGGCACAGCTTGAAGTGGGGATTGTGGACGGGACTGCCGGTTTGCTCCGCCAATTGAATGCGTACAACTTGGACTGGGTTGGAAGCGGCTCTCTACCTGAGGGTAATCCGAATACCGGCGCGGCCACGGGCGCGACGAGCACGCCGCCCTCGGAAAAGTGGGCATTTGGGGGGGTAGCCCTTATCGTGGGGCTGCTACTTGGTGCGTTTGGCGCTCCACGCCTGAAGCCTGCGTCGAAGCCTACCTTGGCAGAGGGGAACGGGCCTGACCCGTCCGCGCTAACGCGAGTTGTGGACCCGATCAGGCACTTCATCGCCAGGCATTTTAAAGGCGGAGCAGCACCTCCTCCGGCGGATCAGACGCGATGGCTCGTGGCGGTCTTCCTGGACCGGTTGGTGCGAACAGCAAGCGAGCAGGAGCCTGGGGATCAAATTGCCCGACGACTGGATGATGCCCGCAATCGGTTACTCGACGAAGCGCAGGGACTGGCGTCAGATCCCGACCGACAGGAGCAATGCCACCGGCTAGTCGCGAGCCTGTTCGCGGCGCCCACAGAGACGAACCGGGTGGCAGCGCGGGGTGTGCTTGAGTCCCTGACGCAGGGCGCGGTGGCGAGCCTCCCGCAGGAGGATCGCGAGCTCTTCATCGAGACCATTTCGAAGCTCGACGCCGCAGCAGCACGCGCCTGCTTCTCGTCGCCACCTACCAATGTAGACCTGATGGCGGCGTTCCTGGAGCAGTTGATGGTGGCGGCCGCCAAACGCCAAGGGAACGGTCGCCGGCAGTGGGAAGAACGGTCCCGGCGGTACGGGCCGCTGTTGGCGGAAGCGGCTACGGAGCTGGCGACCGATGGGGTTAGCGCCGAGGTTCACGGGAAACTGCTGCGCCGGCTGTTCATTGATCCGACGGAGGCGGTGCGAGAGGACGCGGCCAAGCTGGTGCCGGCGCTGGTGGAGAAGGCCCGGATCCGGCTCAACAAAGAACCCGCGGCGGGAAGGACGCATGAGCTTGACGCCGTTCGTACCAGCCTCACGTCGGCCTTTGCTAACACGCAGTTCCGCCTCCCGGCTCCGTCGAGCACGCCGGAGCCCACGGTAGCGGCACGTCCCAGCGAGGCCGGAGCAGGCACCTCTTCGCCGCGTTCCGAATTGGCGAGCGGTGTCGCGGAGTTCCTCACCGAAATTACGCCAGAAGTCGTTGGTTATACCGAGGCGGAAGATCGCTATGCGGCATGCGCGGATCAGGAACTCGTCAATGGGCTCAGGGATCTGCTCCCGATGGTTCGTGGCCGACTGGCCCAAACCGTAGGCAATGGCACTGGAGCGGTCGCCGGGAAGGGTAACGGGAAGAGCGTTGATGAGGCTGCCTACAAGCTCTTGCTTCAGGAAGCGGAGAAGCAGTCCACCAAGATCGACATTCTGGAGGGGCAACTCAAATCAGCGCTAGAAAACGTGGAGCAAGTACAGCGCAGCGAGCAAGTGGCGAACAAGGGCGTCCAGGACTGGCGCGCCAAGCACGATGAGAGTCAGGCGAAGGTTGCAGAGCTAAGCTCCAGGATCAAAGGCCTTGAAAGCCAGGTGGGCGGGTTAGAGACGCAACTCCGGAACACTGGCGGCGCGGTACAGCAACTCGCACAGGCGGAGAAGCAGCGAGACGCTGCCGTCCAGTTGGCCGAGCAGCACCGTCGCGAAGCGGAAGGCCTACGGGGTTCGCAGAGTACGGCTCAAAAGGAGATCAACACCCTGCGGAGCGAGCTGGAGGACGTGCGACGGCAGCTCAGCCAGGCCCAGAGCGACCTGCAGCGGCAGGCGGAGCGGCTGCGGGGAGCGGAAGAGGCCCGGGACCGGTTCTCTCGCGAGCGTGATGCTGCGAACGAAGAGACGCGGCGGCTGCGGGCCGCGAGCGAGGCCGGCTTCCGAGAGCTTACGGCCTCTCGGGGAGAGGTCGAGCGGCTGAGCGGGCTATTGGACGCAGCCGGCAAGAAGGTGACGGCGATGGAGGGCCAACTGGAAGAGCTGAGTCAGGAGATGCAGCACTGGTCCAAGGTGGAGGTGGAGATCGAGCGGGTGGACGCGTTGGCGAAGCAGTTGATCGTGGCCCAGAACGACATCACGTCCGGCTACGGCAAGCCGGAGATCCGGGATAACCTGGCGCTGCTGCTCAACTACTCCCTGGCGCACCTGGTGATTGCCATCAGTCGCGGTGACGACGCCCGGCGGGCCGCCATGCTCATGAACCTGTTCAAGATCGCGGACACCGTGCGCGCGAAGGTGCCCACGTTCGGACTGGCCAAGACGCTGTTAGAAAAGGTAGAGCCGGCCAGCGGCACCCTGCCGCAGCGATTCAATGTCCACGAGGTCAAGCTCCGGAAGGGGAGCGAGCTGTTCCAGCATTCACTCCGGACACTGCGCCAGCACCAGCTCGAATTGGCGCCTTTCCATTACGAGGTGGACGAGCAAGGGACTGTCTACCTGACCGGCTAACTTGAATACGAACGAGCTCCGGCCTGACTAGCTGCTCTTCGGGCGCGGAGCGCGCAGTGCCGGGCCGAACTGCCGGGCGTAATCGGGACGGGAGTGTCAGGGACCATGGCCCTCGAAGGCGAGACGATAGCGGGGCGGGCGACGGAGGTGGAGCCGGTGCTCCAGCAGGTCGACGCCTCGCTCGCCGCTCCGACCGCCGAGACGGGCGGGTCGGCATTGTCGGAGCAGTCGCCGGCGGCCTCAACGGACGGCGGCACGGTGGCGGAGTTGGCGCCTGGCGATGCTCCGGAGCCTCCGGACTCGCTCGCACAGGTCCGGCAGGCGTTCCAGCGGGCGGAGCAGCGGCTCGGCGGCGTGACCGCTCTCATCCAGGAGGCTCACGAGGCGGTGGTGGGAGCCGCCGTCGTGGTTCACGAGCTGGAAGCGGCCCGCGCCGAGGCCCGGAGGTGGCGGGAACAGTGTGAGGCGGGGGCGGAGGCGAACCGCGGACTGGTGGGACGGGTCGCCTCCCTGGAGCAGGAACTGCTGCAGGAGCGAGCGCAGGTCCAGGAGTTGCAGGGAGTCCTGGGCGAGACCAACGAGCAGCTCACCACCCTCCATACCGCGAACGAGCATCTCTCGGGCGAGCTCCGCGAGGCCCGGCTGACCCTCCGGGAAACGGAAGCCAGGCTCAGTCGGGTCAACCAGCAGGTGGATCGATTGGCGAACTGGCGTACCTCGTACGAGGCGCTGGAGAAGCGAGCCGATGGGTTGGCGGCCCAGCTCCAGACGCTGCAGCTTCCGGAATCCAAACAGTTGCAAGAGCAGCTCGCCGCTCTCGGGCGGGAACGGGACACCGCCGTGGAAGCGGCGGCGGCCCGGGAACAGGAAGCCGCGGCACTGCGCGAACAGCTCGCTGCCGCCACCAGCGAAACGGCCGCCTTCCGCGCCCGCCTGGATGTCGGACAGCGTCGGCTGACCGAGGCGTTGGCACAGGGGGAGCTGCTTCGCGAGCGCCTGCGACGGGCCGAGCAGTCCGGCGGCAAAGCGGGCGGCCGCAGCCCCGATCGCTCGGAGCTGGTGCGGGTCCAGGCGGCGGCAGACGCCGCCGAGCGAGAGTTGGCCCATCACCGGGTGCAGGTGAGCGAGCTTCAGGACCAGCTTGCGGCGGCGGTCGACAAAGCCACCGCGCTCCAGCAGGAGCTAGGGCAGCGGAATGTGGAGCAGCGGCTGCTGGCGGCTGAAGTGGAGCAGGGCCGAGCAGACGTGGAGTCCTGCCGCAGCCAGTTGGAGCGCTGGGGCCGGCGCTCCCGAGAGCTCCAGCAGGTAGCGGACCTGAGCCGGAAGACGCGGCTGGCGATCGTCGATCTCAAGAGCCGCTACGCGGAGGTGGTCACGGATAAGGCAGCGGTGCTGCTCAACCACTCCCTGATGCTGCTGAGCTGGGCCGTGGCGATGGACGATCGGCCCCTCCGGTCGGCGATGCTCGTCAACCTCCACACGGTGGCCCGGTGCTTCAAGCACTCTCCCAACTTCCCCGCAGTGTTGACGACCGTGGAGCGTATCGAACCTCAGGTGGCAAGCCTACCGGACGAGCTATCGCCGAGTAAGAGCCGCGGCGACGGGCACCATTACTTCCAGTACACGCTGGACGCGCTCCGGGTTCGTCATAAGCTGGCATTGAGCTCGTTTCGCTACGACGTGGACGCGGATGGTAACGTCCACGAAGTGAGTTGACTGTAGGGGACCTGGGATGAGATGGCTAGGGAACACGCCGGCCGCGGCCGATATCGACGACACCCTCTGGTTGGTGGCAGTTTTTGTGGATCGCCTCCTGGAGACCGCGGGCGCGGAGTTGAGCGCTGGGTCTCCCGCCCGCAGCTTACCGCTGGATCGAGCCCGTGAGCTCCTCCTCCAGACGGCGGCCGTGGTACTGCGCGACGACAAGGTGCGGAGCGACTACCATCAGCGGCTGAGCGGCCTGTTCGCCACGCCCGGACCGCAGACCCTCGCGGCAGCGAAGCCGGTGATCGGGTCCCTGGTGTCAGCCGCCGCGCCTCGCGTCACCCCCGACCCCAAGCGAAAGGGAGCGGTGCCCGAGATAGAGGCCGCATTCAAGACGCTGGCGGCGGCGCAGCCGGACGCCGGGGTCCTGGAGCTTCCCGATACGGAAGCGCTGCTGCTTACCTATCTCCAGCGGCTGAGTTGGGAAGCGCGCGCGCTGCAGCAAGAGAGTAAAGAGAGCTGGCTGCAGCAGTTGCGGTGCTATGTGCCCCGCTTCCAGGATGCTGTGCGTGACCTTTGCGCCGATCCAGCAGAGGGGACTCGGGCCGCGCACTCGATTCGCCGGCTGTTCATCTCGCCGGACGAGGCGGCGCGAAGGACCATGCTGCGAGAGCTGGAGGCGCTGCACGTCCGAATGCGCAACGGGCTGAAAAGCGCGCCCTCTCCGGAGTGCTCCGGACCAGAGTTGAAGCGAATCGTGCGCTCACTCGCCGACGCCTCGCCTACTGCGCAGTTTACTCTGTTCATGCCGATCGACATGGGAGCCGTCCCGAGCGACGGCGAGGTACCGGCACCGGTGCCTGGAGAAGGCGTTCCCGTGAGCACCACCCCACCGTCGGCTCCCGTGGAAGTAAGCCCTCCTCCGGTAGCCACGCGTCCGGTCGTTCAGGAGTACGAGGCGAAGCTGCTGGAGGTGAGCGAGGAGCTGGCCCGCGTGCGGGCGAGTGAGGCTGCGGCCCATACCGCGCTTCAGGAGTGGCGTGGCAAGTGCGAGGAACTGGCGGAGAAGAACCGGGAGTTGGATAAGGGCGCGGAGCGTACCCAGGCCGACACGACGCGGGTGGCGACTCTCCAGCGTGAGCGGGATGTGGCGGTCCGGCAGGTGCGGCTGCTCCACGACGAGCTCGAGGCGTTTCGGCACGGTCCGGCGGCCGGCGCCCGCCCTCCGGAGGTGCCGCGACTGGAGCGGGAGCGGGACCAGGCACGCAAGGCGGCCGCCCAGATGGAAGCGCAGCTTCGCGGGGCGGAAGCCGAGCGGGACAAGGCGCGCTCCGAGGTGGAGCGATTGGAGCGCGAAGCCAAGCAACGGCCCGCAGGGGGGCGCGCCGCACCCGGCACCAGTACGGCAGCGATGCCGCCGGATGTCCAGGCGCTGCGGACCGACCTGGCGCGAGCGGCCGCCGAGACGGTGGAGCTGCGGCGGCGCATCGTTGGGATGGAAGCGGCGAGCGAAGAGGCCTCCCGGCAGCGCGACGAGCTCCGCCGGCTGCGCGAGGAGACGGTCCCCACACTGCAGGCCGCCCTGAAGGAGGCCAACCGGGCCTCGGGCCGCATCGGGATCCTGGAGAGTGAGCTCAAGGGCCTGCGCACGCAGCTCCAGGCGCGCGAAAAGGAGCTGGAAGCGATTCGCAGCAAAGGAGAAGCGCAGACGCGCGCCGACAAGGAGCTGCGCGCGCTGGCCGACCTGAGCCTTCAGGTGCGGAACGGCATTGAGGAAGTGAAGACCCGCTATCCCAAGAAGGTGGTCACGGACAAGCTGGCCATCCTGCTCAACCACTGCCTCACGCAGTTGACGCTGGCGGTGGTGACCGGCGACCGCACCCGCCGCACCGCGATGCTGGCGAACCTGCGCACCCTGGCCACCGCCCTCGAAAACGCTCCCTACTTCCCCGCCGTGCTCGGCCTGGTGGCGCGGCTGGAACCGGAGCTCTCGGAGCTGGAAGCGGCCTTCGTGCCCAGCCCCGAGGTGGGTGCGGGGTACTATTTCTTCCAGGAAGCCCTGGCGGCCCTCCGCTCCGACGGCCTGGAAGCGGCGCCGTTCCACTACGACCTGGACGGCAAGGCCCAGGTTCGTCAAGTGAGTTGAGCGCCCGCTCGCCCCCGCGCAGCGGTCTGCGCTTCACATTAGTCCGGTTCCGCCGGGTGAGAGAGGTCAAGGATGCGCTTCGAGTCATTCCTTCTGGACCGGCTGGCAAAAGCAAAGCAACTCGCCCGCGAGCTTTCCACAAAGCGCGCAGCACAGACCGAATGGCTCATCGCCGTTTTCCTGGACCGCTTGGTGCGGGCCGCGAGCGAGTTGGAGCCCGGAACACAAATCGCCCGGCGCCTGGATGATGCCCGCAATCGGTTGCTGGACGAAGTCCGCGGGCTTCTTACAGACGCTGCCTGGCGCCGGCAGCACCATCAGTTGCTTGAGAGTCTGTTCGCTGCGCCGGCCGAGCCGCAGCGCGACGCAGCGCGAGAGGTGCTCAAAGTGCTCACCGCCCGGGCGGCCGCCGGTTTCGCCCAGCACCCTGCGGCGGGCACCCAGTTCCTGGACACCGTGGCGAGGTTGGAGGCCGCCGTCCCCACCGCGTCGTTTGCCCCGCCGCCTACTACTCCGGAGTTGATGCTGGCATTCTTGCGCCAGGTGATGCTGGCTGCCGCCGAACGTCAGGGGAAAAATCGCCGGCAATGGGAAGAGAAGACGCAGCGATATGGCTCGCTGTTAGAGGCTGCGGCTGCGGAGTTGGCGACCGATGGCGTGAGTGCCGGGGTTCACGGGCAACTGCTGCGCAAGCTGTTCATCGATCCAACGGAGCCGGTGCGAGAGGACGCGGCGAAGCTGCTGCCGCTGCTGGTGGAGAAGGCCCGGATCCGGCTCAATAAGGAGCCCGCGACGGGAAAGCCTCACGAGTTGGAGGCCGTGCGCACCAGCCTCACGTCGGCCTTTGCCAACACCCATTTCCGCCTCCCGGCTCCGCCCAACCCGCCGGAGGTCGCTACAGAAGAACGTCCTGGGGAGGGCCCCGGCGCCATTACTCCGCCGTCGTTAGCGGTCTCTGCTCCCGTCAGCAAAGCCGTCACCACCGGAGATGAGGAAGTGGCCGATCCGAAGCTGCAAGAGAAATTCATGCGCGCCGTAAAGCATGGCGCGCTGGCGACCGTCCGCGAGTTGCTCGCCGCGTACCCGGCACTGGTACACCTCCGGGATGCCGACGGCGACACGCCACTGCACTACGCCGCCGGGAAAGGCCACACCAAGGTCCTCAAGCTCCTGTTGGAGTTCGGCGCCGACGTGAACGCGCAGAACCCTAACGGCGAAACGCCGCTCCACCAGGCGGTGCGTGGAGAGCAGGACAAGGTAGCGGAGCTAGGCTCCGGACTCGGCGGTCCCAAAAACCAGGGGGCCGGGCTGGAGACGCAGCTCCGGAATGCGGGCGGCGCCGTGCAGCAACTCGCTATTGTGGAGAAGCAGCGGGATACGG
>JAJFMS010001119.1 GCA_020696885.1 Armatimonadota bacterium
GGAGATGGAAAAAGCGCTGGCCTGGCTGATGCTGGAGGGTCTGCTCGCCACTGGAGACGGAACCGAGGCCGCTCCCTACCAGGTCACTCGGTTGGAGGACGAGTACGATCTCCTCGAATACCTGGAGAAGGAGACCACCGGCCAGGCCCTGGTGGAGGCGAACGGACGCGAATGCGACCGCCACACCTGCGAGGACGGCGCCGTGCTCTACTTCGACGTCACCGTCCCCCGCGCCACTCTGAAAGCGCATTTCGAGTCCGGCTCCGACCGGAAGCCGTGGCAGTTCTGGCGGCGTTAGCTACCAGAACCGGCTAGCTCGGGGATGGCGTGAGGCATCCTGGATGCGTAGCAGGAGGCGGCCCCGAACTTTATCCGCACGATTTCCTCGATTTCCCGATGCAGATGTCGATCTCGCGCCCGGCTGTGCGACTACTTTGTGAAGCCAGCTAGTCGAGAGTGACGCGGAGGAAACGATGGAACGGACTATGGTAAACGGCGCGGAGATCAAGCGAATCGACCGGTTTGACGGTGACCTGGATACCAGTGGACTGCGGAACGCGCGCGAGTGGGAGTCCGTCACCGAGGCCGGCTGCCACGGGCTGCTGGAGAACCGCTACGAGCGGTTCGAGCCGATCACCATCCGCGCCGCGGTCAGGGTGCTGCACCTTCAGCGGACGGGAATCGTGACGCCGGCGGAGGCGCGATTCTATCTCCAGGAGCTGACGGCGATGGACGCGCATGCCGCCCCGGGATCGTCCCCGAGCCTCGCCCGGCTGGCGGAGCGCCGGCTGCCGAACGGCCCGGCCGCCCGGCCCGGGCGAGCCAGAGGCTACGCGGGCCCCGTGCTGTCGGGAGTGAGTTAGTTCATCAGAAAGCCAGGAAGCCAGGAAAAGGATTGGATCGAGCCAAGCGTGCGAAGTTCCCTCATCCCCCTTCCTGGTTTCCTGGCTTCCTGATTGACCATCTTCCGGTGGTAGGTGAGCCAGGGCCCCGTGATGGCCACGCCCTGGGCAGCGATTGTGGATATCACCTCGCCAATGGCCGGACCGATGCCCAGCACTCCACTACTCCATCACTCCATCTCCCCCACGCCTCTCCTGCTGCGTTGCTACAGCTTCCCTTCGAGATCCCGGATCACGCCCTGGATCCCCGGGCTGATGGAGGGCTTGAGAGTCTCGGGATCGCGGAGCCGACGGACCGCCTCAGGCAGCGTGTCGCGCTGGGCGCGGGCACGGTCCCGGATCTCCGGCAGGCTCGGCAGCGGCTGCACCAACTCGCCGCTGCGAAGCACCGGGACCAGCAGCGGCTCACCCGGCAGCGTCTCCGTGGCGAGGGCCAAAGTATCGCCCGCGATCTTGCCGTCGGCGTCCAGCGTGCGGTAGAGCTGCTTCACGTCCGGGTAGGTGGACTTGTCCTGGCTCAGCTTCCGCACCGGACGGTGGTAGTCGTCATGGTCCACCGCCACCAGCTTGTACACGCCCCCGAGCGCCGGTGCGTCTCGTGACGTGACCAGGTCGGTCCCCACGCCGTAAAGGTCGATCGGCGCGCCCTCCGCGTTCAGGCGCGCGATACTGTCCTCGTTCAGGTCGCCGCTGGCCACGATGATCGCCTCGGGCATGCCGGCATCGTCCAGGATCTTTCGGACCTGCCGGCTCTGGCTCGCCAGGTCGCCGCTGTCCAGCCGCACCCCCTTGATCCCGTGCCCCAGGCGCGTGGCCCGGCGGGCGCCGCGCAGGGTGTCGTAGGTATCGATGAGCAGGACCGCGTGCTTGGGAAAGGTGCGCTGGAACGCCGCAAACGCCTGAGACTCCGCGGGGAATGCCATGGTGAAGCTGTGGGCGGCGGTGCCGTACACGTCCAGCCCGAACGCCTGCCCCGCCAGCACGTTGGAAGTGCCGACGCAGCCAGCGATAACTGCAGCCCGCGCTCCGAACAACGCCGCCTCGAAGCCGTGAGCGCGGCGGGCGCCGAACTCCATCACCCCTTTACCCGCGGCCGCGTCCACCACGCGGGAGGCCTTGCTGGCGATGAGTGTCTGGTGGTTGAGCACCGTCAACAGGAACGTCTCCACCATCTGCGCCTCGATGAGCGGGGCTTTGATCTGGAGCAGCGGCTCGTCCGGGAAGGCGACCGTCCCCTCCGGCAGGGCGTTCAGATCCCCGGTGAAGCGAAAGCCCGCGAGGTAATCCCAGAACCCGTCGCTCACCGCGCCGAACACCGGCAGCGCGCGGAGGTAGTCGAGGCTCTTGTCATCGAAGCGGAGCTCTTGCAGGTACTCCACCGCCTG
Source organism: Armatimonadota bacterium (assembly GCA_020696885.1). The sequence continues at coordinate 2,288 of JAJFMS010001119.1, forward strand.
CTCCAGGCCGGCCGTCAGCATGTAGCCCCGGTTGGCCGGCAGCTTCCGCACAAACAGCTCGAAAGTCGCCGTCTCCTGCCCCATGCCGTTCTCGAAGTACGCGGCGGCCATGGTGAGCTGGTAGAGATCGGTCGCCAGGCCGTAACAGCCAGGATCAGCCAGTAGTCCGAGGGTCTTCATGGTGTTCAGGTGTTCAGGTGTTCAGGTGTTCAGGTGTTCAGGTGTTCAGGTGTTCAGGTGTTCAGGTGTTCAGGTGTTCAGGTGTTCAGGTGTTC
>JAJFMS010001120.1 GCA_020696885.1 Armatimonadota bacterium
TCCGGCCGGCCAACTTTCCGGAGGGAGCGCCCGGCGCGGGCTGGGGCGTCTACTCCACGCCCGCTGGCGAGATCGGCGTCATCAACCTGATGGGGACGACGAAGCTCGACCCGCTAGACTGTCCGTTCCGCGCGTTCGACGAGCTGTACCACGAGGTGCGCGCCGAGACGCGGCTGGTGGTGGTGGATTTTCACGCGGAGGTCACTTCTGAAAAGGGCGCCTTCGCCAACTATGTAGATGGGCGGGCCAGCCTGGTCTACGGCACACACACCCACGTGCAAACCGCAGACGAGCGGATTTTGCCCGGGGGAACCGGGTTCATTACGGACATCGGGATGACCGGCCCGGAGGATAGCGTGCTCGGTGTCGCGAAAGAACTCGTAATCGAACGGTTTCTGACGCGGATGCCGGTTCGCTTCGAGATCGCCGAAGGAACGCCGCTGCTCTGCGGCCTCCTGGCGGAGGTGGATGCGGCCAGCGGCAAAACGATCTCGCTGACCCGAATCCAGGAACGCGCCCATTAGCGGCGCCGTATGATAGTTTGCCGGCACGCTTACGCGCGCCCCGGTTCCGCTCCGAAAAGTTGACGAGGTAATCCACGATGCGGCGTATTCATTCTTCCCTGTTGGGCGCGCTCCTGGTCGGCACGGCAGCGGTCCTCGCCGGCACGGTGCCCGGCGTGGCGCAGAACAAGCCGGCCGCCGGCACGGTGAAGGCTAAGCCGGCCGCCGACGGAATCTATGCCGGCACCGCCGCCGCGGTCGAGGGCCTCAAGCTGGGCGGCTGGGGCAGCGGCCTCGCCTCCGAGGACCGGACCTACCGGACCATCGGGGATAACTCGATCAAGATCGAGACCAACGGCTACTACGCCGGAGCGCGCATCACCTTCGATCAGCCGCGAGACCTCACGGAGCAGAAGCAGGATCCTTACGGGTTCCTGGAGTTCATCATCCGCTTCCAGCCCGGCAAGGCCAAGCCCGCCTCCACCGGCGGCCCTGGCGGCCCGATGGCCGGCGCCTATCCCGGCTCGTCCGGCAATGAAGGCGCGTCTGCCGGAGCCGGCGACTTCCTCATGGGCTCCCCGGATGGCGAGCAGGCGCTGAACCCGGATACCCACAAGCTGAAGGTAGTGATGGTCTGCGAGGAAGGCACCTTCGTGGCCAGCCACTTCCCGGTGATGCTGCAGCCGGCGCAGGAAGAAGGCTGGTTCTCCGTGGCCATCCCTTACGTGGCGTTCAAGGGGATGGATAAGGTCCAGACCGTCAAAATGAACGAGCTGCGCATCTTCGGGGACTCGAAGGACACGTTCTGGATCGGCGAAATCAAGACCACCTCGGACGACGAGCCGATCACCGTGGACCCGATCGACGAGCTGGAAGTCTCCGTGGGTGAGGCGGTCGAGTTCCGCTCCGCGGCGACCGGCGGCATCTCTCCGCTGCACTACAGTTGGGACTTCGACCTCTCGGACAGCATCCAGGAAGACTCCACCGGCCCCGCCGTGGTGCACGTGTTCCGAAAGCCGAGCCCGCCGGTTCCCGGTCAGGCCGGTGAGCTGCAGCCCTACGTGGTGACGCTGACCGTCTCGGACCTCAGCGGCGCGAAGCGCTCGGTCCGCCGCCAGACCAGCGTCATCGTCAACCCGTAGTCGATCGACGACCTCGAATCGTGAACGGCGCACCCAGTTGGATGCGCCGTTTTGCATGGGACAGCGAACCTGGCAGAAGGCCTTCATCCAAGCCATCGCCTAGAGCGGCCATAACAAACCCACGCGGGGAAGCGCAGTGCAACTGCGCGCGATGGGCCTCGGGCAGTGCAACTGCCCGAGAGGCAAGCAACCTCTGCCGCAGTTGCACTGCGGCAGGACCATCGTCCGCAGTTATACTGCGGGCCCCGTTCTCGCCTCCAGTGGCTGTCAGGGAAGAACTAACCGACCTCTACCCTGGCTCCGACTTCGCTGCCGGACAGAGGTCGCTCAACACGCAGGCCGCGCAGTTCGGACGGCGCGCTACGCACACCCGGCGGCCGTTCAGGATGAGCAGGTGCGAGATGGCGGTCCACTGCTCCTGTGGGAACAGCGCCATCAGGTCCCGCTCGATCTTCACCGGATCGGTGTGCTGGGTGAGGCCGAGTAGGCCGGAGAGGCGCGTTACGTGGGTATCCACGGCGATGCCTTCCGCCTTGTTGAAGATGTTCCCCAGCACCACGTTCGCCGTCTTCCGCGCCACGCCCGGCAGCGTCAGCAGCTCTCCCATCGTGTCCGGCACCTGGCCGCCGTACACCTCGATGATGCGCTGGCAGGCGCCGCGGATGTTCTTGGCTTTGTTGCGGAAGAAGCCGGTGGAGTGGATGTCCTGCTCCAGCTCCTCCTGCGGCACCGCCAGGTAATCTTCCGGAGCGCGATACTTTTGGAACAATGACGCCGTCACCTGATTCACACGGACGTCCGTACACTGCGCGGAGAGGATCGTCGCGATCAGCAGCTCCAGCGGCGAAGTGAAGTTGAGCTCGCACTCCGCCCCCGGGAAAAGGGCGGAGAGGCGCTCGTAGATCGCGGCGGCAGGTTCTTCAGATCGAGGGTTCCTGGGGATTCTATCCGGTCTGACTGAGCAGGTCGCGCGGAGGCGGGCGTTGTAGTGTTCTGGGTGGGGTGAGCGGCCAGCCGACCCCGCCATCATCGGATCAAGATCGAAGGAGCTCCTCCATCCATGCCGGACACCTGCATCGCCGCACAGCTCTACACGCTGCGGGATTTCCTGAAGACCCCCGAAGACATCGCGTCCACCCTGCATCGGGTCGCGGAGATCGGCTACGGCGCGGTTCAGCTCTCCTCGGTCGGGCCGATCGATCCTCAGGACCTGCGGAACCTGTGCGACCGGGAAGGCCTCACGATCTGCGCCACGCACACCAACTTCGACCAGCTTCGGGACAACCTGGACGCGGTGGTCGCCGAGCACCGGATTTACGGCTGCCGGTACACGGCGATCCCGGTGCCGCCGGTGGAGTACCGCAACGGTGAAGGCTATGTCCGGTTCGCGAAGGAAGCGTCGGAGGCCGCCCGCCGCGCGAAGGAGCAGGGGCTCATCGTCGGGTACCACAACCACAGTTGGGAACTGGAGAAGTTCGACGGCCGCACCGGCCTCGAGATCCTCTACACCGAGAGCGACCCGGAAGTCTTCACCGCGGAGATCGACACGTACTGGATCCAGCACGGCGGCGGCGACCCCGCGGCCTGGATCCGCAGCGTGGCCGGCCGCAGCCCGCTGGTGCACCTGAAGGACATGAACATCCGCGACAAGGTGCAGTTGATGGCCGAAGTCGGCGAGGGGAACCTCAACTGGCCCGCCATCCTCGCGGCCTGCAAAGAGGCCGGGGTGGAGTGGTACATCATCGAGCAGGACATCTGCGAGCGCGATCCGTTCGAGAGCCTTGCCATCAGCCTGCGGAACCTGCGGGCCATGGGACTCTCGTGATGGTTCAAGGGAAATGCGGAAACGAGGAAATGGGGACATGGGGATGTGCCAATGACCCCGGAGCATTCCGTTTCCTCACTTCCCTCATGTCCCTCATTTTCCCGTTTCCCTTGCCGTGAGGAACTTTGATGAGTGAACCAGGCGCGGCGCTGCGTGACGAGGGCGCACGGCTACTTCAAGCAGGCGACCTGACCAGCGCGTTGCAGCGCCTTCAGCAGGCGGTGCAGCAGACCCCCGGCGACGCCCGGGCGCACACGTACCTCGGGATCTGCAAGACCCGCCTGGGCGACCCGGCCGGAGGCATCCAGTCCCTCCAGGAGTCCGTACGCCTGGCGCCGGCCGATGCGGTGTTCCGTTACAACCTGGGCGTGGCGCTTTCACAGGCTGGCCGGGGTGACGAGGCGAAGGCCGAGTTGGCGGAGGCGATGCGGCTGAACCCGAACCATGCCGGTGCGCGGGAGCTGTTGCACCGGCTCCAGGCCGCTCCCGCCGGCGCGGCCGCGGCTCCTCCCGCTGCGCCGTTTCCGCCGCCGCCCACCCCCCAGCCGTTGATCGGCGAGGCAGCGGCCTTCGCCTGGACCTCACCGACGCCGGGTGCGGCGCCTCCGCCTGCTCCGAGCGCACCGCTCGGCTGGTCTCCTCCCACCCCGCCCGTGGGCCAGCAGCCGCCCACTCCGGCCGGTGTCTGGAGCCCCGCGCCGATCCCCGGCCAGTCACCCGGCGGCTGGGCGCCTCCTTCGGGACCCACGGCGCCGCTGGGCGATCCGAGCGCCGGCTGGAGTCCTGCCGCGCCGGGCGCCGGCCCGCAGCAGCAGCAGGGTGAGTACACCGGCAGCCCCGCCGCGATGTACTACGCCCAGGACCAGGCGGCCGGTGGCCAGCCACCCAGCGTCGCTTTGCGGCTGGTGCGAGGGCTGGGCTGGGGAATCATTTACGGCCAGTGGTGGACCCTCTGGACCATCTTCTCCGCCTTCCTCTGGGGCGGCGCCTCGCTGGGGAGCAGCATCGTGCTCCGGGCGATCGTCTATGGCATTGCGTACGGCTTCTTCGGCAGCCTGGTCGGCCTCATCATCGCCGCCGCCAACCTGGATGAAGACCAGGCGGTCTACGCGGGCGTCGGAGCGGGCGTCGTCATCCTGGGCCTCGAGCTGGTTATCTTCAAGAGCCCCACCATGCTGTTCAACGTGTTCTTCTACTTCTTCACCGGGCGGT
>JAJFMS010001121.1 GCA_020696885.1 Armatimonadota bacterium
GAAGCTGAAGCTGACGCCGGTCACCCAGTCCGAGTGGACCTTACTGGTCCAGAGTCGCTTCGCGGAGGCCAGTTCGTAGACGCGCACGCCCGCATCCGCGCTGCCGGCGGCGACCAGCCGCCCGTCGGCGCTATAGGCCGCGGAGAGGGCAATGTCCGGGAAGGTGTCGAGCACCCGGGTGCGGGCGCCGGTAGCGGGATCCACCAGCGCCACCTCGCCGTACTCGCCCGGGGTGCCGCCGGCCACGAGGAGCTGGCGGCCGTCCTGGCTGAACGCAAGCGATTGGATCCGCTGCGGCATCCGCTGCAGCCGGCGGACCAGCGCGCCGGTCTCCGCGTTCCAGACCGTGATCTCGTGGTAGCCGGCGGTGAAGACTTCCTTCCCACCAGGCCCCAGGGCCACGGCGAGCACCGGCACCGGCATCCGGTACGCGGCAGGAGCCAGCGGGTGCGTTCGCGCACCGCCGAGGGCGCTGAGAAGCGCCGCCGGGTCCGCGCCGTCGAATTTCGCGCCTTCCGCGATCCACCGGCGGAACAGGCCGATCTGTTCCGTGGACAGCGGGTCGTCGTTCTTCGGCATCCGCGCCCCGGATTTCGTGGTCAGGAGCTGCAGCAGCCTCGAGCCATCCGGCTTCCCGGCGATTACTAGGGTCTGCTTCGAGGCTCCAGGACGCATCAGACTCTGGAAGTTGTGGGCCCGGTAACCGCCCAGGTTCACGCGCTCCCCGTGACACCCCGCGCACCGCTTCTGCACGATCGGCGCGATCTCCCGCGAGAAGCTCACGTCAGCTCGGGCGGGGCTCGCTCCCAGGCCGAGGAACGACAGAGACGCCAGGGACACCAGGACGATGCGTTCGATATCCGTTACCTGCTTCATCAAGCGTGCCCCTTCGCGAAAAACCGGCGATGCCCTCGATCCAGTGCGCCCGCCGACTCGTGCGGCGCCTAGCGTCCCCGGCGAGATCCTTCACGTTGTTCAGGATGACATGGAACGGTGAAATTACTCACGTGCCTGAACACCTGAACACCTGAACACCTGAACACCTGAACACCGAACACCGCGCGCAGCGCTTCTCTAGTGTTGGAACAAGAACTCCTGGGTGTTCACCAGCGTCCACACCAGGTCCGCTACCGCTTCGTCGCGCTTGGTAGCTCGGGCGAGGTAGGCACGGGCCGTGGCGCGCTCCTTCTCGCTTGGGCGGCGGCAGAGGGCCGCGAGGTACAGTTCTTCGATCAGGGTATCGTTCTCCAGCCCCGCGTACTTGCCGGCGCCGGTCTGCACCAGGCCATAGGCGGCCCCGCCGTTCAGCAGCTCCAGCGCCTGCAGCAGCGTCGGCGAGGTCTGCCGCTCGCAGGTGCACGCCGTGTCGCGCTGCGGCTGGCCGAACGCTGTGGTGAAGCTGGAGGTCTCCGGGTAGGGTCGCTGCGTGGCGTAGCGGGGACGCTCAGCGGCTTCCGGCATGGACGGCAGCGCCCGGGTGGCGACCGCGATGGCGTCCTTGAGCTGCTCCGCGGTGAGCAGGCGAACCCGCCCGTGCGAGAAGAGAGCCTCGTCGGACTCGTTGAACCGGTTGGTTTCGGTGGACCGCTGGTAGGTCTGGCTGTTGCAGATGAGGCGGATGATCCGCTTTCGGTCGAAGCCGCTGGTCTCGAATTCTCTGGCCAGGGCGTCCAGCAGCGCGACGTTTGCGGGCGGGTTGGAGGAGCGGAAGTCGTCCACCGGGTTCACGATGCCGCGGCCCAGCAGCTCGGCCCACATCCGGTTGACCTCCACGCGCGCGAAGTAGGGGTTCCCCGGCTTCGTCAGCCACTCCGCGAAGAACGCGCGGCGATCAGCGGGGGCACTAGCTCGTGCCTGCTCTGCACTGGTGCCCCAGGGGCGCAGCGTCTCCTGCGTGGTGGGGTGTTGGACCTCGCCGGTGGCGGTGAGCCGCACGGTACCCTTGTCCGCCTGCGTCCGGGCGAACACGGCGGAGATGCTGTAGTAGTCCCGCATCGTCCACGCTTCGAACGGGTGGTTATGGCACTTAGCGCACTCCAGCCGGGAGCCCATGAAGAGCTGGGCGGTCATCTCCGTCCGCTCGTCCGTGGTCGGGATCGCCAGGAAGTAATTAGCCGGCGCCACGTCCTTGGCGGCGCCGGAGGACGTTAGCAGCTCCCGCGCGAAGCGATCGTACGGCACGTTCTTCCGGATCGACTCCACGATCCAGTCCGCGTAACCCTCGGCATTGCCGTCCTTGAGGCGCTTCGGCGAGACGCGCATCAGGTCGGCCTTCTTCAGCGCCCAGAACCGCGCGTACTCCTCAGTCTCGAGGAGCTCATCAATCAGGGCGCTACGCGAGGCGGGGGAAATGGGGGAAATGGGGGAACGGGTGGGGGCCGTTGCGTTTGCTCGTTTCCCCGTTTCCTCGTTTCCGCATTTTCCTCGCGAGCGGCCGCGAGGAACTTCCGCACGCGTTCGGGCGAGGGGAGCAGGCCGGTGAGATCCAGGCTGACGCGGCGGACGAACACCTCGTCGCTGCAGGTGGCGGCGGGGAGGTACTGAAGCTGGCGCAGCTTCT
>JAJFMS010001122.1 GCA_020696885.1 Armatimonadota bacterium
CTTCGTTCACCGAGAGGCGATCCTCTTTGGGCCGGGATTGGTTTCGGAGCAGCAGCCACACCGCCAGTGGGAAGAGGATCGGCACGCCCCACTGTACCCAGAATGAGATGCGGTACCAGAGCGCGCCCAGGATCAGGCCCGACACTCCGTAATAGAGCACCCCCACCGCGCCGATCCGGACCCGCTGGGACCAGCGCACCCAACGGTCTTCCCGGGAGACCGTCGCCATTGATACTGCCACCGCTGCGCCGACCACGGCCAGTGCGATCGCCCCCAGCAGTGGTGCGATCTCCAGCCGGGTGCCGTAGAAGGAGACCGGCCCGCGCAGGCGCCAGATCTGGGAGATCATGGAGAACTGGAAAAGGATACCCAGGCCCGAGAAGATCCCCCAGGTGAACGCGAGGTCCACGTCCACTTTCCGCTTACGTCCTCCCGCCGCCATCCGGGCTGCCCGCATCCGCTCCCGGTAGTCCGGGGGCAGCAGCATGGCGAGGGTCATCGCCACCAGCCCGCCTGACAGCGCGATGAGTGAAAGCTGCAGGTTGAAGTCCGGGCTGCCGATGCGCAGCAGCGCCGCCAGCAGATACGCGGGGACGCCGGTGAGCCACGCCGTCACCACCAGGTATAGCGGCCACGCCAGGCGCTGGGCCAGCCACTTCCCGTGCGAGATCGGAATCAGGAACAGCGCTTCGAGCGTGGAACGGCGATGCTCCTCGCCGAAGATCCGGTCCGCGCCGTAGGCTCCGGCCGCGGCGCAGACCAGGAAGTGGGGGAACACCATGAACCCGATCAGCGCATCCGGTGGATCGTTGCCTCTGCCGAACCGGTTCCAAAGGTACTGCTCCATGAACAGCACGAAGGCAAAGGCCCCCGTCAACCCGAGCAGCCCCAGTTGGAGCGGTAGGGGCCGGCGGGCGTGCTGGCGGGTCTCGCGTAGGAAGAACGGGTTGTCGAGGAACATCAGGTGGGGGGAGTACTCGTCCTAATGGTAACGTTACTCCGTGCCCGCGGCGACGTCACTCTGCCGGTACGCGTCGAACCGAGCCGCATAGTGGCCCAACTGGAACCGAACGAAGCCGCCATGCAGCACTGCGAAGGTCAGCGCGACGACATACGGCATGGCCGGTCCGAACCGCTGCGCGGCGAGAACGGCCACGACGGTGCCTGGGACCAGCAGCACCTCTGCCACCTGGATGGCTCGCACCAGAACCGGGGTTTGATAATCCTGGCTGGTCATCCCCGGGGTTGAGCCGCAGCAGCCCATGACCAGCCATTCGAGCACCAACACCGGCGCCAGCCCGAGCGCGATCGGCGCGGCAAACGGGAAGCGCGTCGCGGTCAGCCACACCACCATCCCCACGAACAGGGTCGCCGACAGCATCAGCGCTGGGACGGTGCAGAGGATCGAGGCGGCCATCCGCCCCACGAGGATCTCCCGGCTGGTGAGTGGTGACAGCAAGAGCAGCGGTAGAGAGCCGGACTTCTTTTCCTTGCCCCAGAACGCGCCGGCCGCGCTGCCGCCGTGGAGGAGAGCCTGGAAGAAGTTGGTGGCCACCGCTCCAATGCCCACCGAGAAGAACTTCAGCAGCAGCCAGAGGAGGCCGATGCTGACCGGCGCCCACAGGAACGTGGCGAGCAGTTTTTGCCGGATCGACTTCCCGCGCAGCCCGCCCCGCAGGTCGCGGAGCAGGACCGGGTTGTCCCACCGCCCGACGATCCAGGCAAGCTCGGCGACAGCCCAGGCGCTTGGCTTGCTGGGCATCGGCACGGCCGGAGCCTGCGCGGGTGTCTGCGCAGGATGCGGTTCCGACTTCCCGCCGGTACTCGTCTGACCGATCAGGTCGGCCACCCCCAGGAATATTGGAAAGCCGACGCCGATCGGCCACTTCGCCCACCAGGGAAGCGGCGCCCAGAGCGCGCCCAACGCGGCCACGTAGAGCATTACCAGGCAGGCGCCGGCCATGATGGCCGCGCCGCGCTCGGCTCCCTCTCCCACCAACCGCTCCCGGGAGACGGCCAGGGCCGTAGCCAGTAAGGCCGCCAATACGGGCCCCGCCACCCACTCGACCGGCACTCGTCGGCCGAACAGCGGCCAGCGGTCCGGAGTCCCCCACGCCATCACCAGCAGGCATGCGATCAGCATCGTTGCCAGCGTAGCCACGAGCCCACGAACGACCTCGGGCTTCAGTATCCGCCGCGGATTTGCCGCGAACGACTTCGCCGTCATGTCCTCGACCGCCGCGACCAGCGGCAGCGCCAGAGCGGCGATCCCGGCGTAGGCCGCGATGAGGCTGCCGCGCACCACCGCGGTCGCGGTCGCGAACTCCAGCAGCGTGCAACAGATCGCCAGCGGGATCCCGGCGCTCCACACCAGCGCGGTCAGCAGCATCGAGGGGAGCAGCTTCGCCGCGAGGCAGCGCGGAGGGTCGGCCGCCAGAAGCTGCAGATCCGTGAACGTCCGCCGCCGTACCTCCCGACTGAACACGAGGTCCCCCGCGTAGCCCCCGGCCAGGACACAGCTCATCAGCTGGAAGAGCAACACCGGGCCGTAGCCCATGCG
>JAJFMS010000080.1 GCA_020696885.1 Armatimonadota bacterium
TTTGCCCCTGCGGTGTGCGTGATGTCATCTGAGGCTTTGAGCCAACACTCACATCTCAGGAACCCGGAAATATCCCTAGGTGAGTGGCAGCCGGTGTTGACGATCCCTTAAGCTGGGATACGAGCCGGAATCGCGAGCCGAAAGAACAAGGGTTCCGCCCGTGTCAAACGGGTTCAAAAGCTTAAGGACACACGGCATTGCGGGGTGCTTGTTCATCACCACAAAGACACAAAGGCACGAAGAGGAGACAGGAAACCCTCTCGCGGAGCGAGTCTGGGAGTATGGAATACGGATGGCTCTAAGGCAAAGGAGGGGCAGTCAGGGTCCCTAGCTGCGCTTCTTGGCCCGATGCCCTTCATCCGAGCCTACGGTCAGCGCTGCAAGCTCGGCGTATCGCCTACCGTCTCCACGCACTCTTGGTGCCTTCGTGTCTTTGTGGTAAATTCCGCCTACTTCTGATGGCTGCCGGCTCGCTCTTCGACGACGACCCCCTACCTCCGGCGCGTGAGCCGGAGATCGATCCCGGCGCCCCCCTGGCGGCGCGGATGCGGCCGCGGACGCTGGACGAGTTCACCGGCCAGGGTCACATCGTGGGGGAAGGCACGCTCCTCCGCAGTTCCATTGAGCGGGACCAGCTCTCCTCGGCCATCTTCTGGGGACCTCCCGGCTGCGGGAAGAGCACCCTGGCGATGCTGATTGCGCGGCACACCCGCGCCCATTTCGAGACGTTCAGCGCGGTGCTCTCCGGGGTCGCGGAGATCCGCAAGGCGTTCGAGGCGGCCCGCCAGCGGAAGAAGGCCAGCGGACGCCGGACGATCCTGTTCATCGACGAGATCCACCGCTTCAACAAGTCCCAGCAGGACGCGCTGCTGCCGCACGTGGAAGACGGCACGATCACGCTGATCGGCGCCACCACGGAGAACCCGTACTTCGAGGTCAACACCCCGCTGATCTCGCGCTCCCGGATCTTCCGGTTCGAGGCGCTGAAGGAAGAGGACATCCGCGGCTTGATCCACCGGGCCCTGGCGGACGAGGAGCGCGGCCTGGGCCGCTACCGGGCCACGCTGGAGCCGGAGGCCGAAGAGCACCTGCTCCTGGTGGGTAACGGGGACGCACGCAGCACCCTGGGAGCGCTGGAGACGGCGGTCGGCGCGGCACTGCCGGACGCCGAAGGGCGCCGGGTGGTCACGCTCCGGCTCGCGGAGCAGGCGGTCCAGCAGCGTGCCCTCGCTTACGACAAGGACGGCGACCAGCACTACGACATCGTCTCCGCCTTCATCAAGAGCATGCGCGGCTCCGACCCGGACGCCACGATCTATTGGCTGCACCGGATGCTGGCCTCGGGCGAGGACCCGCGCTTCATCTGCCGCCGGATGGTGATCCACGCGGCCGAAGACGTAGGCCTGGCGGACCCGATGGCGCTGGTCATGGCGAACGCGGCGGTGCAAGCGCTGGAGTTCGTGGGGCTACCGGAAGCGCAAATCCCGATGACCGAAGCGGCCATCTACATCGCCTGCGCGCCGAAGAGCAACGCCGTAGTCAAAGCGATCGCCAAGGTCCAGCACGACCTGAAGACGCGCCCGCAGGGCTCCGTGCCGATGCACCTCCGGGACTCCCACTACAAAGGTGCGAAAGCGCTGGGGCACGGGCGCGGCTACAAATACCCGCACGACTACCCGGGCAACTACGTCCACGACACCTACGTGCCGGAAGGCGCCGTCAGCGGCCCCTACTACGAGCCGACCCAGAACGGCCGCGAAGCCACCATCGGCGAGCGCCTGCAGCGCCGCCGCGATCAGAAGGCGCCGGAGTAGCGCCGGGGAGCGGCGGCTTCCGCTTCCACGTACTCACCCCCGGACCCCGGTAGGGCCGGATGTCCCTGTCGGCGCCGGCTGGGAACCCGTGTGAGCCCCTCGCCAAGCCGCGCTCAGCGGAAGCTTTCATCGAGCCCAAGTACCGGCGGTGACGGAGCAACCGCCCTACGCTTCTACCGGTGCGGACGCGGAGTAACCGGGGGCGACTTCCTGTCCGAACTGCTAAAACGCGCAGCCTAGACCGCTTCAAGAGACCGCCGGATATCCTTGAACAGTAGAAAGAGGTGTAACGGGTTCGTGGGCGACTCTTCCATCCCGAACTTGCGGTAGAAGGCGCGGGCTTCCTCGTCTTTAGCATGCACCAGGAATGCCCGCCCGCCGATTGCGTCCGCTCCCGCCAGCGCCCGGCGCAGAGCATCCCGGAACAGGGCCTTTCCCAGACCCCGACCTTGCTCGTGAGTATCGACGGCAAAGCGTGCCATGAGAATGACCGGAACGGGGTACCGACCCTGCCCTTTAATCACTCGTGCCGGTACGTGTTCTGGGCCAACGGAAGCCGGCGCCAAGCTGTAGTAGCCGATCACCCGCTCTGCACGAAGGAGCACGTACGTTCTGGCGCCGCCACTCGCTTGATTCTGCAGGGCGAAACTGGCGAGGAACTCGTTAAGCGGCGGCTTGCCACAGTCAAACTCCGCGGTCTGGTGGGTCTTGGCGAGCAGGACCGGCGCCACCAGCTTCTCCTCAGCCATCGAACGGCTCCGGCTCCCGAAACAGGTCACGTAGGGACGGGATCATCTGCGGCGGCGCGTCCAGCCGTTGGCAGAAAGCCTCCCACTGCGCAGGCGGCAACCGGAACTCCGTCTGGTCCACTAGTATGGCGCGCGCAGCATCCAGTGACGCCTGCAGCACGAACTGGCTCGTGTTCATGTGGCGCGCACGGGCCGCTTGGGCCAGGAGTGTCTTTTCCGGCGCGGTTGCTCGAATAGACAGCCGAGTCCCCTTCTGCGCTTCTTGGTTGGGCATACTACTTCTCCGTCTCCCCGGAGCAAAACAGATGTACGCCCATTGTACACCCAATTATGGTCTGGAACAAGCGCCGTAAGAACTGGCAGAACCGGTCGTGACCAGATAAAAGGCCCCTTCCCCAGGTCATCGCGAGGCGAACCCGCCCCCTTTGTGCTGCGCCGCGACCTCGCCGTGGCGATCCCGAAGGTTGAGCAGTACCCGCTACGGTCTCTCAATCGGCGTGATTCGCACACTTCTCGCGCTTGCTGCGGCGGGATCGGATAGAGCCACACCCGGTCCGGTAACCAGCAGCCGGAGATGCGGCCTCCCGTTCACGCGCTTCAAGGTGGAGGTCTCCGCTTTGTCCACTTGCCGGATGCTTGCGCCTTGCAGGACCAGATACCGTGCCATCTCCGCGTGACCCGCATCCACGGCGATCATCAACGGGGTAACGCCGCCGCAGTAGCTGTTCACATCCCGGATCCGCAGGCGAGCGCGCACCACCTCGGAGACCACCTCCCGGCGCGCGCGTCCGCGAGCGGTGTAGTAATCTCCCTCGCCGGTGGGCGCATCCAGCACGGCGCCGTGGTCTGTAAGCGTTCGCACCGCCGCGAGGTTTCCGCTTACGGCAGCCCACGCCAGGGGAGTCCAGCCGATGGCGTCAGGGGAGTCTGCGTCGGCGCCCGCCCGGAGCGCGGCCTGCATCGTCTTGACCCGCCCGTCAGCAGCAGCCTGTCGCAGCACCTCGTTCTGCCGGGCTGAGTTCATGAGCCCGGCCAGCCCGAGCCCGAGCGCTCCCAGCACGCTGAGCGAGACCAGAGTACGGGTTCGTCTCGCAGCAACAGGCACCTGACACCTCCCCGACCGGACGACCTATGGTCAACTCGCCGGTCCCTGCTTATGACGCTCGTAGTGCAGGCCGGTTTCAGGAGCAGGGCGCGCCCCGCTCCGTCGCGAACTGTCGCCTGATCTTCAGGAGACCGCGATGGCTGGCCCCGCGCTCGACTACACCTACCGGTACGCCGCTCCGTCCGCGCTGATCCCGTCCGCCGAGGGGGAGCAGCTCTTCCTCGCCACGCAGGTCAGCCCCTCCGCGCCGCCGGTGTTCTTCCGCGGCGCGCTGGTGGAACCGCGGCGCACGGCGGACCTGCTCCTCGCGCTGATGCGGGTGGTGCAGTCCCGCTTCCACATCCCGGCCCAGATGCTGGCCCGGATCATCGCGCTGGCGGACCCGGTGGTGACGTGCAGCGAGGACCGGCTCCGTTTCGAGGGGTTCTCCGCCTGCTGCTCCACCTATGCCCGCGTGGACCTGTTGCCGAAGGCGATCGAGGGCACGTTCCTGGGTCACGGCACCACCAACGTAGACTTCAACCCGCCGATGCGCGCCGCCCTCGCCCGGGTGCGGGAGCGGGAGCCGGTCCGGCTCTCCGTGGGGGGCGCCGCGGTGGAACTGGAGAGCGGCGGCGGCACCGTGACGGAGCGGAAGGTGCCCCTCCCGGTGCGGTGGCTCAAGGGGTTCGTGGAATCGCAGGCGTATCTGGCCGGGATGACGCTGCGGCTGGAGGTGTCCGGCACGGAAGCGCGGCGATTCCTGCGCTCGCTGCCCCGGCAGGGCTCCCAGGGGCGGCCGGTCTGGGTCACCCGCTCCGGACCGGGGCTCCGGCTCACGCAGGTCGCCACGAAGGATGCGGTGCGCGTCTCCGGCATCGAGCGGCTGCGGCTGCTGGAAGACCTGGCGCGGCACGCGGTGGGCCTGAAGGTCTATGCCTCTTCGGATGGGGAAGCGAGCGACTGGGAGTTGCACTGCGGCGACGCGCTGTTCCACCTGACGCTGAGCCCGGAGGTGTGGCGCGGCTTCTCCGGAGAGGGCCAGATCCTCTCCACGCTGGCCGCCGGGGCGGGTGGGGAGGAGGTGGAGCGGATGCGCGAGGCGCTGCACTGGCAGTCCCGGCTGGATCCCGCGCAGCTTTCGCAGCGGGCCGACGTGCCTCCGGAGCGGACCCGGGCCGCGCTGGCGCGGCTGGCGGCTTCCGGGCTGGTGGGGTTCGACGTCACCCAGGGCGCCTACTTCCACCGGGAGCTGCCGTTCGACCTCTCGCTCATCGAAAGCCTGCAGCCGCGGCTGCGCGATGCGCGAAAGCTGGTCGCCGAGAACGGGGTGCGGATCGAGAGCCAGGGCGAAGTCACCGAGGCCTGGGTGCAGGGGAGCGGGGTGGAGCACCGGGTCCGCGTAACGGAAGAAGGTGCGCGGTGCACGTGCCCCTGGTATGCCAAGCACCAGGGGGAGCGCGGGCCGTGCAAGCACGTACTGGCGGTTCAGATCGTAACGGGAGACGCGGATGACCATTGAGGAGCTCGAGTCTGCGATCCGTGCCGGAGATCAGCAGCGCTGCCTGGCGCTCCTGCGCGCCGCGCTGGAGCCGGAGCGGCGCGCTGCGGCGCCGATGGCCCGAAAGTGGCATTCCGCGGCCTGGACCCGGCACCTGGGTGAGGACGCACCGGCGGGCGTCGAGCTGCCGAAGCAGGTGGAGCGGCTGGAGAAGGTGGTGGAAGCCGCGGCGGTCAGCATGGCCGGCACTGCCACGCTGACCGAGCTGAAGGCACTCGGCTGGAGGGCGTGGCACCTGCCGGAGCCCGCCTGGAGTCTCATCGCAGAGCGGCGGCCGGAATGGCTGCAGGGCTGGGCCGATTGGGTGGTGGAGCAGAACATACAGTCCTGGGTCTATGTGCGGCGGTTGATCCGCTCGGGCGCCATCTCCCCCCCGGCCGGCGACGGCTACATCACGGCCCTGATCGGGTGCACGCGGGACGCCCTGGCCCTGCTACGGGAGGACCCTGAGCTGCTGGAGCGGGAGGTCTGGCAGCTCTTCGAAGTGGAGGGCGGGGGCGAGAATAGCCTCTCCGCCCGCGATAAGTTCAACCGGGGCGAGGGCTCCTGGTCCCACGCGCTCCGCACGCTCTCCGCGGAGGGGCGTCTCTCCCGGGAACGGTTGCTGGATGCCAGCCTGGATGCGCTCCAGCGGGACTTCGGGCAGTTCCGCGTGGCATGGTTCTCCAGCTTCCACGAGGCCCTGACGCCTACCCTGGACGAGCGTGCGGCCCGTGCCGATCGGTACCTCCAGCTCCTCGGCAGCCCGATCCCGCCCACGGTCTCTTTTGCGCTGAAGGCGCTGGCAGTGCTGGACAAGGGCGGGCAGTTGCCGGCGGCCGCGTTCGTGGGTCATGTGGCGCCGGCTCTCGGGGCGCGCGAGAAGGGCACCGTGACGCTGGCGCTCAAGCTGCTGGAGAAGGTCGGTAAGCACGACGCCGTACTTGCGGAACCGGTGACGCACGTGGCCTGCGAGGCGCTCCTCCACGAGCGGCCCGACGTCCAGGAAGCGGCACTGAACCTGATCGAGCGCCTGGGGCGGAAGGACGACCCGGTGCTGGGAGAGCTGCTCCGGGGCCGGCTGGAGGACCTCGCGCCCTCGCAGCGCCCCCGCGCAGCGGCGTGGGTAGGTGCCGCCACGCCCTCCGAACCCCGGGCCGCTCCCGCAGCCGCCCCCTCCGCCCCCCGCGAAGAGCTATCCGCCCGGGTAGCGGCCATCGCCCCGCCGTTCCGCGAGCTGGCGAGCCTGGACGCGGCGCTGGCGGACATCGCGGCCGGCGAGCTGTCCGCCCCTCCGGTGGACCTGCGGGACTCCCGCATCCCCCGCCTGGACCCGGACGCGCGCCTCCGGCCAGTGGAAGACCTGGACGAGTTGATCGAGCTCCTCTCGATGCTGCTGGAGAATCACGGCCCGCCGGACGAGATCGAGCGCGCCCTGGACGGCCTGACCCGGCTGGCTGACGAACGTCCCGCGGACTTCGACCAGCGGACGGCGCCGCTCAAGAAGCGGGCCGCCGCGCTGCTGAAGCGCCTGGAGGCCGATGCGTTCCAGGGCTGGCTGCCCCGCGATCTCCCGCTGGCGGTCACCGCCTGGCTGACCGGAACCGTCGCGGAGCGCGCGCGCGTCCCCGCGCGAGACCTCACCTACTTCTACGGCAACCGCCTGCTGGAGGTGTCCCGGTGCGCCGCGGCACGCCAGCCCACGGTCCTGCTGGGAGCCCCCACCCACGCCGGCGGCTGGATCGACCCCCGGGTGCTGGTGGAGCGGGTTCGCCGCCGGCCCGACGGTGCGGAGCTGCTCCTGGCCGACGCCATCCAGGCGCTCCTGCGGCTGGCGCCGGACCACCGCGCCGCGGCGCTGGCGGACGCATCCGCTCTGCCCGGCGAGCTGGGCGACGCCCTCCGGCATGCCCTCGGCGCGGAAGGCATCCCCGTCGGCAAGACGCGCCCGCTCTGGGTGGCCGCGGCTCGCGCCCGGGACCCGCTGGCAGCCGACCCGGCAGTCCTCGCCGCCTTCCCGCGGCTCGGCCCCGGCGCGGCCGCCGAAGCCGCCGCTTCGCTCGACGTCAAACGCCGGATCTTCAAAGACCGCAGCCGTGAGATCACCACCTTCCAGGTGCGACTCGCGGTGGAGCCGGCGCTCCCGACCCGGGTGGAGCCGAACCTGCCGACCGTGCTCCTGTATGACACGGAGTACGATACCGACCTGAACACCCGCCGCTGGCTGGCGCAGCTCTGGCCCTGGGGCCGGGAAGCCTGGTTTGCCGAGGGCGCCGGTCTGATCGGCAACAACCTGGATTGGTGGGAAGCGGAGTGGGATAACCGGGTCTTCCTGGAGACGCTGCTGGAGCCGGACACTCACCTCGGACCCATGGGAATGACCCTGTTAGGCCTGGGGCTGGCAGCCAAGGAGCCGGGAGAGAGCGGCCTCGCCACCGACGGGCTCATTGCCGCCGCCGCGGACGGGCGGGTGACCGGCGAGAAGCTGGGCGACGCGCTGGCCCGCCTCCTCTCCCTGGGGCTCGACGCTACGGGCGCGAAGCCCGGCGGGTTCATCACCGGCACGCGCTGGGCTCGCACGCTGGCCGATGCGGCCCGCAGTGGGCCGCTGGCAGCGGAAGTAGTATCCGCGGCCCTACAGCGCGTCCTGTCGCGGCAGCCCTCCCTGAAGCCCGCGGACCTGGCCGCCCTGCTGGAGCTGCTGCACGAGCTCTCGGTTCAGCTCGGCGCCGCGATCACCGATGCGGAAGCCCGCCGCTACCTGGAGAGCCAGAGGGGCAGCGGCAAAGGCGGAAAGCTCGCGCAATCCCTGCTCGCCCTCACCGAGAACGGCCATGCCGAGCACCGCCGGGTGGCGGCGAACGAAGCGCTGGAAGGCCGGATCCAGCGTGCGGAACGGTGGGGACGGATGTCGAACTGACAGTGGGTGTTGGGTGGTCGCTTTCATCCTTCCGCCTTCATCCTTCATCCTTTCTCGACCAGAGGGTAGATGATGCATCGCCGAGAGTTACTGAAACATGCCGCCGGCGCCGCCCTGGTGGGCCTGGCGGCCACGTCCGTAGAAGCGAAGAAGAAAGGGGCCGCCGTGCCTTCCGACGCGGGCGCACTGCCCATCATCGATACGCACCAGCACCTCTGGGACCTCACGAGGTTCAACCTGCCGTGGACGGCGGGCGCGGCGTCGTTGAACCGCAGCTTCGTGATGAAGGACTACCTGGAAGCCACCCGCGGCACCGGCGTGGTGAAGGCGGTCTACATGGAAGTGGACGTCGTCCCAGAGCAGCAGGTGAAGGAAGCCGAGTACGTGCTGGGCCTCTGCCACACGGACGACAACCCCACCGTAGGGGCGGTGATCTCCGGCCGGCCCGGGCTGCCCGGCTTCCGGGACTACATCACCCGGTACAAGTCCACGCCGGAGATCAAGGGCGTGCGCCAGGTGCTCCACGGCCCCTCCACCCCGCGCGGCTACTGCCTGGAGCCGAGCTTCGTGAAGGACATCCAGTTCCTGGGCGAGATCGGCAAATCGTACGACCTCTGCATGCGCTCTCCGGAGCTGCCGGACGGTGCCCGGCTGGTGGACCAGTGCCCCGGCACCCGGTTCATCCTGGACCACTGCGGCAACCCGAACGTGCAGGCGACCGACCTGAGCGCCTGGAAGCGGGAC
>JAJFMS010001123.1 GCA_020696885.1 Armatimonadota bacterium
GTGTAGAGCCAGGCCAGGCCTTCCAGAGTCCGGCCGCCGTACTCGGGGTAGAAGCCATGCAGGCGGGTCACGATGCGCCGGATGCTCTCGAAGATCCGCTCGTCGCCGGTCACCTCGTAGTACTTCACGAAGCCCGAGAGCGTGATTCCGTAGAAGAAGCTGATCCGGTTGTCGTAGCGGATGTCGAAGCGGCCCAGGTTGTCCTGGCCAGCCAGCAGGCGGTCGACGTTGGCCTTCATCGCCTGGAGGTAGCGGTCGTCCCAGGTGGCCTCGTAGATCCCGGTGAGGGCATAGAGGCTCCACCCGATCTGGCGCTCGTTGCCCTGTGAGCGGGGGTTGGTGACCACCTTGATCAGCCAGTCGCCCAGGATGCGGGCGTTCTCCAGCCCTTCGGGATCCCCGGTCACCCAGGTAGAGGCGACCAGTCCCCGCAGGAACACGTGCCCCAGCTCCGCTTCCGTGGTGGTGTGACGCGGGCTGTGCTTCCACTGCGGGCCGTTGTCGTGCTTCATGTCGATGTCGCCCTGGTGGCGGGCCTGGACGATGGCAGCATCCAGGTACTTCCGCGCCCCGGTGCGGGCGAACTGCATCAACTGGTTGTAGGCGCCGTCATACTCCAGGTTCTGGTAGGCGTTGATGCCCTTGTAGGGGCCGCCGAAGTAGTTGTCCCCGAAGTGCCGCATCCCGTAGGGGCGCTCGCGGGCCATCAGGTCCGCCGCCGTCTCGATCTCCGTCTCGAAGAGCGGATACTTCGAGAGGCTGTACGGCGCCAGCACCCCCAGGCCGCGGGTGGCGCAATACCAGTCCGCCGGCGCTACCCCGAACAGCGGCTCCTCAAGCTGGGCCAGCGCCTGCTCCCGCGCGGGGCCGGCGGCGCTCACGGAGAGCATGAGCTGGTGCGTTTTGGCCAGGCCCACGTCCGTGTCGAACGGGGCGTCGCCGGACCAGAGGTTGACCTGCACGCCGCTATTGGTGAGGGCGAGGCGCTTGGGGAACTGCTGCCAGAAGTGCTTCACGGCGACCAGATACGGGTGGTCCGTGCCCAGAGACGCCCAGCCGGGGGCGCGCGTGCCGCGGCCGCTCACCTCTTTCCCCTTCCGGGTAACATACTCGCTGGCGCTTACCTGCTCGAGCTGAGTGATGCCCCGCACTGGGCCGCGGTCGCCGCCGAACTCGGCCGTCGACCAGAACCCCGGCCCGCCCCGGCCGTCCTCGATGGCGGTGGCTCCGAGTGCGGTGAGGAACTCCAGCGAGTAGTCCGTGATCCCGAGGATCGAGTCGGAGCCCAGGTAGGTGAAGGTGTGGGTCAGCCCGATGTGCGGCGAGCCCGCGCGGGCGTCGATGCGGCAGCGGTACCGGATCGTGGTCCGCTCGATCGGGTCGACGAGCGAGCCCTCTACCCGCACCCGGACGCGCAGCGGGCCGCGGTCCTCGATCTTCACCAGCGAAGGCGCCCGCATGAACAGGAGCCGGGAGGGCGGCAGGCCGGTGAACTTGCCGCCGCTCTCATCCAGCTTGCCGGCGCAAACCCAGACATGCTCATCCGGCCCCTGCAGCCACCGCCCGTTCGACTCCAGCTCCAGCCACCGGGTATCACCGCGCTTGATCCGCAGCTTCGCCGCGCCGGTGTGGAGCGTGACGCCGTCGTTGTCTTCCTGCACCGTTACCGCCTGCTTCGGCGCCGGGATCGCTCCCACGCCGTCCCAGCGCACCCGCAGCTCCTGCGCGCCGCGCGCGGCTACCGCGGCCGGCACGTCCAGCATCGCCCAGCGGATGCTGCCGTCTCGCCACTTCGCCAGAGGCCGGGCCTGGACCGGCGTCCCGGTGCGAATCTTGCCGACGTCGCGCAGCACGCCTTCGGGAAACGGCAGCCCGAACGTAGCGACACCGCTGCGGGCGACACCCTGTGTGTCCTCGATCCGGATCGGGACCCCGGCGCGGTAGCGCGCGGCCACTTCGGCCGGGGACTCTACGCGGGGCGGCGTGGGCTTCTCCCGCTCGGCGAGCGGCTTGACTTCCGCGGCCGGCGTGCGGGGCTCGTCTGCAGAGAGCACACAGCGGAACCCGAGTGAGTCGTACCGCCCGAACGGCTGCACCCGCGCGCGGGTGGTGGCGGTGTGGGTGTTAAGCGGGGGGCTGTTGTAGAAGTTGATGCTGCCCTCGCCGCGCACCGCCCGGTACTTCTCCCCGTAATGCACCGAAGGGAGCGCGTTGCCGGGATAGGCGAGGTAGCTGTCCGCGGTCCATTCCCAGGCGTTGCCGGTCATGTCCAGCGCACCGCACGGGCTGACACCATCCGGGTAAGAGCCCACCGGCTTCAGCGGCTGGTCGCCTTTGGCCCCTTCCACGTTGGCGCGGCGGTCTTCCCACGCCCCACCCCAGGGGAGGAGTCGGCCATCCTCCCCGCGGGCGGCCTTCTCCCACTCCGCCTCGGTGGGGAGCCGCTTGCCGGCCCAGCGCGCGTAGGCGTTCGCGTCGAACCAGGTGACGTTGACTACCGGGTGGCTCAACCGCTTCGGATCCGGCTTGCCGCCCTTCCAGTCCGGAGGCG
>JAJFMS010001124.1 GCA_020696885.1 Armatimonadota bacterium
CGCCTCGCACAGCAGCGTGATGAGGTTAATGTCCTCGTGCGCCGCCGCACGGACCGCGGTCGCCGGCGCTTCTTCCGGCACCGGCGGGTAGTGGATCACGCGCAGGCTGGTATTGCCGTCCTCTGCGATCTCACTGAACCGGCTCCGGGGCTCACCGAGGTAGCGCGCCACCGCTTCCAACAGGCGCGCCGCGCAGGCGTCGAGCTGCCGGTAAAGCTCCGTAAGCAGCCGGCGGAACTCGGCGACTTCATCGGGCCAGAGATTCGCCGGATAGGTTGCAGCCCGCGGGTGCCCCGCCGGGAGCTCCCGGCCGACGTGCCAGAACTCCTTCAGGTCCGGGGTGGGATGGTCCTTGGCGTGCTCGCGGCCGAAGCTGGTGAACCCTCGCTGGCCCTTGAGCCGCAGGTCCTCGTAGCGCCGCTTCGATTCCTCGGGCAGCAGGAAGAACTCCTCGACCGCCTGGTAGGCGCGATCGATCAGCGTCTGGTCCACCCCGTGGTTCACTACCGCGAAGAACCCCAGGTCCGTCAGCGCGTCCCCAACAGCAACCGCGACCCTGCGCTCCCCTTCCTCGCCACTCGCGAACTCCGCGAGGTCCACAACGGGAATGGTCTGCTCACTCAACCTGGTCTCTCCTTCATCCGCCCGGGAAGGGCTCTCCGTTGCGTCGCTTACGGCGGCCCGGGTTTCGGTTAAACTCACTGCAAATCAATTCGGTGAACCATCACCACGCGTTGCACCGTTTAGAGAGACGTCAGCCGCGGCAGTACCGTTCTGAGATCACGGACCGTGGCCCAGGAATCAGAGGTTGCTCCATGCGCGTACGCGTGTTTCCACTGCTCTCCGCCCTCTTCATCGGCTTTCCGCTCCTGGATAGCCTGATGCTGATCGTCTTCGGGCGCTACCTCGGCTTCTGGCCCACGGTGGGTATGGTGCTGCTATCCGGGTTCGCTGGCGCCGGGCTGGCCAAGAGCCAGGGGATCCAGGTGCTGCGAGGCATCCAGCGAGACCTCTCCCAGGGACAGGTTCCGGCCCAGGGCCTGATGGACGCGGTGATCATCCTGGTGGCCGGCGGAATGCTGATGTCGCCCGGATTCCTCACGGATATCGTGGGCCTTGGGCTGCTCTTGCCTGCGGTGCGCCGCCCGATCAAAGCGGTGCTCCGCAAGCGCGCCGAGCAGATGATCCGCACGCATCAGCAGTTCTGACCCCGCCGTTCGGGCGGCTACTCGCCCTCAACCGGCTCCGCCTCCGGTACCGGAGCCGCTTCCTTCGCCTGGAGCCGCTGGGCCGCCAGCGGATCGCCGATATAAAGCGTATCGTAGGCCTGCTGCGACGAGGTGAACGGGCCCTCGTGGCTCTTGCTGCCGTGCCAGTGGAGGTTGGTGTACATCGGGTCCGGGGCTCCGGTGTCCGCTTCCCGACGGGCGATCCACGCGTCCATCCGGCTGCGGAGCGCCGCCACCAGCTCCGGCTCCTGCTCCGCCAGGTTGCGGGTCTCCCCCGGGTCCAGGACGAGGTTGTACAGCTCCACCTCCGGCTTGAAGTGGAAGTCCGGCTCCAGCGCCACGATGAGCTTCCACTCCGGCGTCCGCCAGCCGTGCTTCCGCATCCACGTACACTCGGTGATATAGAACTCCGACCAGTTGCTGGGCCGCTCCCCGCGCACTAGCGGCAGCAGGCTCTTGCCGTCGAACGTCGCATCCCCCGACTCTTCCAGCAGCTCCAGGACCGTGGGGACGAGGTCCTGGTGGAGCGTGTATCCCGGCACCCGTACGCCGCGCGGCAGCCGGGGATGGCGCATGATCAGCGGCACGTGCAGGGTGCAGTCGTAGAGGCCGTGGTGGTCGAAGTAGCACTCATGGTCCATCAGGGTCTCGCCGTGGTCCCCGTTCAGCACCACCAGCGTATCGTCCGCGATTCCGAGCTGCTCCAGCTTGACCAGAATCCGTTGGATGCAGGCGTCCATGTAGGCGAGCGCGCCGTCGTACTGCGCGATCACGTACTCGGCGTCCGTGATCCCCGGCGGCATCCAGGTGGCAAAGTAGTCCCGGAACGGCTTGAACTCCTTGACCGGGTCCATCGAGTGATTGGCCGGATCACACGGGTCGTCGTCGTAGAAGAGGTGCTCGAACGGCTCCGGCGGCAGGTAGGGACTGTGCGGGTCCATGTGCCGGAGGAACAGGAAGAACGGCGCGTCCCCCTGTGCCAGGCGCTCCAGCTCGGGCAGCGCCACGTCGTTCAGGTTCTCGGCTTTGCGGCTCGGGCGCTCGTCCCACCGGCCCCAGCCGGCGAAGTCGAGATAGTTGTCGAACCCGCGGGCACTCGGATTGCCGGAGAAGCCGACGCAGGTGGTCTCATAGCCGCGGGCCTTCAGCAGCTCCGCCAGCGTCGCCACCCGCGAGGTCAGCCCGCCCTGGTGGCGCAGCGCCACTACCTGGTGGGTGAAGCAGTCCATCCCGGTCAGCATGGTAGCGTAGGCGCTGGTGGTGGGGATGTGCGCGCTGTAGTTCCGCTCGAACAGGACCCCTTCGGAGGCTAATCGGTCGA
>JAJFMS010001125.1 GCA_020696885.1 Armatimonadota bacterium
CTCGTCTTCTCCGGCTGCGGGGAGGTCCGCCCCGTCCGACCACGGCAGTGCTGCGCCGTAGGGGTTTGCCGGGTCGGTGGCGGCCAGCAGCACGGCCGTGGGCTCGTCCGGCGGCTCTCGCAGCGCGCGGAGGCGGTCTACCGCCCCCGGCAGCCCGAATTGTGTGGCGCCCCGGCCGGCCACGAAGTAGCCGCGGCGGATCTTGCCGCCCTCCTCCATCGCGCGCAGGATCGGGTAGATCGCGGAGAAGCCGCCTTCGATCCCCTCGGACTGCACTGCTTCGCGGGTGAGCACACCGTGACGCTCCAGAAGCTGCCGGGTGCGGGCGGTCAGGCGCTCCGTCTCGCTGGCCGCCCCTAACAGGAAGCTGGAGACCAGCGACCACCGCCCGGCCACCTCGGGCGGGAACAGTGCTCGCGTCCGCAGCCCGCGGCCTCCGAGACCCGACGAACGGCGCGCCGTGCGCTTCGGTGCGGCGAAGGCGCGCAGCGGCTGCAGCGTGTCGTTGGTGACCTCGCCGGACCAGACCAGGTCCCAGAGCGCGTCGATCACTTCTTGTTGCATCCCGCCGCCGCAGGCCTGGAGGAGCTGCGCGAAGAAGGACGCGCCCCGCTGCCCCAGGTGCTCGCGGATCCGCGTGTGCAGCGGGCCGTCCGGACCGGCGCCCGCCACCCGTGGCAAAAGCAGTGCCGCGTGCTCGGCCAGGAAGAGCGCCACTCGCCCGTCGTGCTCGCCGATCGCTTCCATGCCCACCCAGATCACGGCGCCGGAAGCGGTGAGGAGGTCCAGGTCGTGGGGATCGGGAGCTGCTCGATCACCTCGTGCAGCGCGTCGGCCCCCCGTCGTCGGCCGGTAAGTCCCTGCCATTCCACGTAGAACCGCCCGAGCGTTGCCGGCTCCACCGGCTCCACCTGGTGCCGCAGCCGGGCCAGGGAGCGCTGCCGGATCTGGCGGAGTACGCCTGCGTCACACCATTCCTGGCCGGCGCCCCCGGGCCGGAACTCGCCCTGCACTACCTTCCCGCTGCCTTCGAAGCCCTGGAGCACGGTGAGGATCGGGCCGATGCCCAGCCCGAACCGCGCGGCGGCGGCCCCGGCCGTGAACGGCCCGTGGGTGCGCGCATACCGGGCCGTCAGGTCTCCCAGCGGGCTGCGGACATGCTCCAGGAAGGCGGCGGGTAATCCCGGCGGCGGGGGAATCCCCAGCGCGTCGCGGTATCGCCCCATGTCCTCGCCGGCGATGTAGCGCGTCTCGCCGCCGATGGAGAGCGGCAGGATCCGGCGCTCGCGCTCCAGTCCCGTGATCCACGCCGGAGCTGCCTCCTGGTCCGCACACCGCGCCAGCATCTCCGCGTGGGAGAGATCGCCCAGGCGGATCAGCAGGTCGTGCAAGCCGTCCGCGTGGCGCGCCCGCCGGTCCTCGGCCAGGTGCTGGAGGTCCAGCTCCAGCGCTTCCAGCGCGTCGCCGTCCAGCAACTCGCGGAGGTCGATTTCGCCCAGCAGGTCACGCAGGCGGGACTGGTCGATCATCAACGCCTGGGCGCGCCGTTCGGCCATCGGCGCATCGCCCTCGTACATGAAGTTCGTGACGTAGTTGAACATCAACGACGCGGCGAACGGCGAGGGCGACTTGCTGGTGACCGCCACGGTGCGGATGTCGCGGCGGCGGATCTCGCGGAGGAGCTGGACCAGGGCCGGGATGTCGAAGATGTCGCGCAGACACTCGCGGTACGTCTCGAGGATGATCGGGAACGCGCCGTACTGCGCCGTGGCGTGGAGCAGGTCCGCGGCGCGCTTGCGCTGCTGCCACAGCGGCGCCCGCTGGCCCGCGTGCTTGCGGGGGAGGAGCAGCGCTCGGGCCGCCGCCTCGCGGAAGCGGGAGGCGAAGAGTGCGGTGGGCACGGAGCTCGTCCCCACGGCCCTCGCGCCGCCCCCGCCGACCGCCAGCTGGCGGATCACCAGGTCTTCCACCTCGTCCGGGTCCGGGATGACGGCGTCGATCGGGGGCGGCTCGTCCGACTCCGGTAGGCGAACCACGATCCCGTCGTCCGTCCAGACGATGTCCATCTCCAGGTCGGTGCGCTCCCGGATCATCGCGCCGATCGCCATCGCCCAGGGCCCGTGTACCTTCCCCCCGAACGGGCTCAGGATGCAGACGCGCCAATCGCCCATCTCGTCCATATACCGCTCGACGACGATGGTGCGGTCGTCCGGCAGCGCCCCCGCAGCATCGAGCTGGTCGCGCAGGTACTGCAGCAGGTTCCGCGCCGCGCCCTCGGTAAGGTCGTGGTGCTCCATCAGGTGCCGGGCCGCGGGCTCCACGCCATCCGTGGGCGGGCCGCCGCGCTCCATCAACTCCCGGAGCGTGCGCGAGAGGGCGCCGATGGCGCGGCCGAACTCCAGGGGGCGGGACGCCGAGTCGCCGTGCCAGAACGGCATCTTGCCCGGCATCCCCGGAGCCGGGGAGACCAGCACGCGGTCGTGCGTGATCTCCTCCACCTTCCAGGTGCTGGCGCCCAGGACGAACGTGTCGCCCACGTGCGTCTCGAACACCATCTCTTCGTCCAGCTCACCCACGCGCGCCGAGCCGCGGCCCCGGGCCTCGTCGCCGCCCACGAGGAACACGCCATATAGCCCGCGGTCCGGGATCGTTCCGCTGTTGGTGACCGCCACCTTCCGGGCGCCTTCGCGAGCCTTGAGCGAGCCGGCCAGGCGATCCCAGGTGATCCGCGGCCGCAGCTCCGCGAACTCGTCCGAGGGGTAGCGGCCGGAGAGCATGTCCAGCACGCCTTCCAGCGCGCCGCGGGAGAGCTCCGTGAACGGTGCGGACCGGTGGATCACCGCCTCCAGGTCGTCCAGGTGCCACTCGTCCAGGGACGCCATCGCCACGATCTGCTGCGCCAGGATGTCCAGCGGGTTCCGGGGGTAGCGGAGCGATTCCACGGCGCCCGCGCGCATCCGCTCTGTGAGCGTGGCGCAGGCCAGCAGGTCGCCGCGGAACTTTGGGATGATGATGCCCTTGCTCGGCACCCCGATCTGGTGACCGGCTCGGCCGATCCGCTGGAGTCCGCTGGCCACCGAGGGCGGCGCTTCCACCTGGATCACGAGGTCGATCGCGCCCATGTCGATCCCCAGCTCCAGCGAGGAGGTGGCGACCATCGCGGGCAGTTGCCCCGCTTTGAGCGCGTCCTCGATGAGCAGCCGCTGCTCCCGCGCCAGGGAGCCGTGGTGCGCGCGGACCAGCTCCTCGCCGGCCAGCTCATTCAGCGCGCCGGAGAGCCGCTCCGCCA
>JAJFMS010001126.1 GCA_020696885.1 Armatimonadota bacterium
GTCCTGACCCTTGCGGCCCCGGTACAGCGGGTCTCGCCCGACGTTGCAGCGGTGCGTGCGCGCCAATCAGGGAAGGTCAGGATTTCCTGAGGCGGGTATAACAGGCTGCTGAAAAGCGCTCCGAATTAGCGGCTGCTGTGGAGTTCGCGAGCGTTTCGCGCTGAACGCCGCCGCGCGGGAACGCCGCCGCGCGGCGGCCGCCGGGAGGGGGTTTTCGGCTCCGACAACGCCCTTCCGGCAGAGTCCGGGTATCACGCGACCGCTGCCGCCAGCAGCTCCGGCAGGCGGACGAGGTCGTAGGCCGCCATGGCGACGGTGAACTGCCAGTCGATCTTGGCCAGCCCGCGATGGCGCGCCTTGCGCAGCCCGGCCACAGCCTTGGCCCAGCCGAACGCCTCCTCGATCCTCTTGCGGATGCGTTGGCTGACGGCGTAGCCGGGGTGGCGGGTGGTCCGGCCGCCGATCGCCGAGCGCCGCCCGCTGGTGTTCTGGGCGGTGTGCGGCGTCACGTTGATCTCGCGTAGCTCGGCGACGAAGCCCTGCGTGTCGAAACCCTTGTCGCCGCCCAGCGTGACCCGCTGCGGGCGCCCAGCGCGCGGCTCCACCGGACGCAGCGCCGCCAGCCGCTCGGCGTGTCCCGAGGCGCGGGTGGCGACCGCGCCGACGATCAGCCCGTTCCTGTTCTCCATCGGCGCGTGCCCCATGAAGCAGAGCTTGGCCTCCTTGCCCGGAGCCTTGCGGAAGAGCCGCGCGTCCGGGTCGGTGGTGCAGGCGTGCGTGTCGTTGCTCCGGCGCTCGCCACGGAAGTCCCGCTCGCCGTTCCGTCCCACGTCGGGCGGCGGACCGGAGCCGTCCTTCGGCCGGAAGCTCTTCGTCGAGGCCCAGGCTTCGATCAGCGTGCCGTCCACCGAGAAGTGCTCGGTCGAGAGCAGCGCTTTGACCTGCGGCCGGGCCAGCGCCGTGGCGGGGAATCCGGCCGCCGCGTCACCGGCCAGCAGTCGATCTCGGTTCTTGGTGAAGGTCGTGGCGTCCCACACCGCGCCGTCCACCCCAAGCCCCACGAACCAGCGGAACAGCAGGTCGAATTCGATCCGTTCCATAAGCTGGCGCTCCGAGCGGATCGAGTAGAACGCCTGCAACAGCGGGGCGCGCAGGAGCCGCTCGGGCGGGATGGATTCCCGGCCGGACGGCGAGTAGCGCCCGTCGAGCTTCGCCGACAGGTCGGCCAGCGCGGCATTGACGATGCCCCGGACCACACGCGGCGGATGATCGGCCCGGACCCGCTTCTCCATATCCACGTAGCTGAACAGCGACCCAGCTACCGCATCACGGCCGCGCATCCCCGCTCCATCCCCGGCCCCAACGCAGCGAATCACGCAGGCGATCACGCCGCCACGAATTTCAGCAGCCTGCTAGCGGGCCGGCGGCGGCGCTGAACCCCACCCCCTCAGTGCCCGTCCGCGAACATTTCTTGTAATTTGAACGGGCTGGCGCAGGATGCCTGCTGGCGATGGCAGGGGTGCTGCGATGTGGACGGTGGCTGACCGGGAGCGATACGGGCGTGACGGGCTGCGCTACCCGAGCGATCTGACGGATGCCGAGTGGGCGCTGATCGCGCCGCTGATCCGTCCTGCCAAGCGCGGCGGGCGCCGTCGTTCGGTGGTGGTGCGCGAGGTCCTGAACGGGCTGCTCTATGTGCTGGAGACGGGCTGCCAGTGGCGGCACCTGCCCCGTGACCTGCCGCCGCGCAGCACGGTGCACGGCTACTTGCAGCGCCGGGAGTGGGACGGGACGCTGGGAGCCGTGCACCACTGCCTCTACGTCGCCTGCCGCGAGCAGGCCGGGAAAGGCGCCGGTCCCACGGCTGCTATCCTCGCCAGCAAGTCGGTCAGGGCGGCGGAAAAGGGGGTCCGTCGGTCGACCCGGTCGGTTTCGACGCGGGCAAGAAGGTCAAAGGGGTCAAGTACCACGTCCTCGTCGACACGCTCGGGCCGCTGCTGAACATCGTCGTGCACGCAGCCAGCGTGCAGGACCGGGACGGTGCGGCGCTGGTGCTGGATCACCGCACCCGGGCGCTGTTTCCCTTCGCCCTCGCCATCTTCGCCGATGCCGGATACCGGGGCCCGCGTGCTGCCGGTGCAGCGCGATGCAGCGGCCGTTGGCGGCTGCGCGTCGTCAGGCGCGCACAGGCCGCCCGCAGCTTCGTCGTGTTGCCGAAGCGCTGGATCGTCGAGAGGACGCTGGCGTGGCTGACCCGCTGTCGCCGTCTCGCGCGCAACCTCGAAAATCCGGCCAGGACCTCGGTCGCCCTGATCCGCCTTGCCATGATCAAGCTCATGGCAAGGCGCTTGGCCTGCTCATACACTTCGTGGACGGGCACTTAGTGGTCCATCCGGCAAGTTGCGGGGTATGATGGCGGCTTCTCCTTGGCAGGAGATGTGCCATGCGTGGCCCGCCGGTTTGCCTGCGCGCCCTGACCGCCGAGGAGCGCTCGGCGGTGGAGACCCTGGCCCGCTCGCGGACGGCACCGGCACGGCAGGTGGAGCGCG
>JAJFMS010001127.1 GCA_020696885.1 Armatimonadota bacterium
GGCCAGGTGGCTGCTGGAGCACGGCGCCGACCCGAGCGCCAGGGCATGCTCAGGCCCTGACGACCTGGCCGGCCACACGCCGCTGTTCCATGCCGTAGTGACGATGGGCGAGCAGCACGCGGAGCTGGTCCGCCTGTTCGTGGAGCACGGAGTGGATGCCGGGCTCCGGGCCACGGTGCGCAAACAGCTCCGGGATATGGGCGATCCGGAGAAGGAGCAACTCCGGGTCTACGAGCAGGTTACGCCGGTGGAGTATGCGCGGGCGTATGTCGAGCCTCGGTGGGCGAATGAGGTAGGGGTTGCGGTGCTCTCGCCCGCCTCGGGCTGAAGCGCTGCCCACAGGGCGCCCGGGCTACACATAGGAAGCCCGCTGAAGCAGGCTGAGAATCCACTCTAGCACCGGTGGGGAGGGTGCGAGGCTAGGAAGCCTCGGACTCCAAATCCTTCGTGCGACTGCCGCGGTGTAAGGACGGCACGCCGGAGCACGCATTATTGGCTGCCGAGCGGCGAATATGGAGTGCGGAGCTTCCAAGCTCCGCAGTGGTAGCCGGATGGGAAGGTTGCGAGGCTAGGAAGCCTCGCACTCCATACACGTCGTTCGGCAGCCGGGGCCTGAGCAAGCTGCGGCCGGGTTCTCACCCTAACCGAACACCGAACACCGAACACCGAACACCCTTAACCTAGCAAGCGCGGCTCCACCTTGGCCTTGGTGATCACCACGTCGGTGAGGCTGTCCGGGCGGCCGTCGTGGGGGAAGGTGAGGCGCTGGTGGTCCAGGCCGAGGGCGTGGAGCAGGGTGGCGTGGAGGTCGTGGATCGGGACCACGTCTTTGACGGCGGAGTAGCCGAAGGCGTCCGTCTCGCCGTGGGCGTAGCCCTTCTTGAAGCCGCCGCCGGCCAGCCAGAGGGAGTTGGCGTGGCGGTTGTGGTCGCGGCCGTCCGGTCCCTGGGAGATCGGCAGGCGGCCGAACTCGCCGCCCCACATCACGATGGTGCGCTCCAGCAGACCGCGCTGCTTCAGGTCTTTCACCAGCGCCGCGCTCGGCTGGTCGATCCGGCCGCAGAGGCCGCGCAGCGTCTCGGCGTTCTTGCTGTGGGTGTCCCACGGCTGGCCGGAGAGGAAGAGCTGCACGAACCGCACGCCGCGCTCCACCAGGCGGCGCGCGATGAGGCAGCGGGTGCCGTACTCCGCCGTCGCCGGGTTGTCCAGCCCGTAGAGGGCGCGGGTCTCCGGCAACTCGCTGGAGAGGTCCAGCGCTTCGGGGACCGCCGTCTGCATGCGAGCGGCGATCTCGAAGTTGGTGATGCGGGCTTCCAACTCCCGGTTGCCGGCGAACTGCGCCAGGTGGTCCCGGTTCAGGCGGTCCAGGTAGGAGAGCTGCCGGGTGCGCGCGCCGGCGGTCACGCCTTCCGGGGTGTGCAGGTTCACCACCGGGGAGGCGCCGGGGCGGAATGGCGTGCCCTGGTAGGCGGCGGGGAGCCAGCCGGAGGTCCAGTTCTTCACGCCGTCCACCGGCAGCCCGCCCGGATCCCCAAGCACCACGTAGGCGGGCAGGTTGCGGTTCATGGAGCCGAGGCCGTACACCGTCCACGCGCCCCAGGTGGGGTGCCCGGCCAGGAACCGGCCGCTGTGGATCAGGCGCAGGGCGGACTCGTGATCCACGGACTCCGTGGTGACGCTGCGGATCAGCGTGAGCTCGTCCGCGATGGTGGCGGTGTGGGGGAGCACCTCGCTCATCTCGATGCCGGACTGTCCCCGCGGCGCGAACTTGAACGGCGAGGCGAGGCAGTTGCCCTTCTGGTTGTCGAAGTGGACCTCCAGGTCGCCGGCATAGGGCTGCCCATGGCGCTTGGTGAGCTCCGGCTTCGGGTCGAACAGGTCCATCTGGCTGGGACCGCCGTGCTGGAACAGGCAGATCACCGCGTCTGCCGTTCCGCGGTGGTGCGGGAGGCGGGACGAGGACCCGCCCGTGGCGGCGTGGGCCGCTTCGCCGGCGAGGAGATCCGCCAGCGCCATCGTGCCGAGGGCGCCGGTAACGCCGCCCAGGAAGGCGCGGCGGGTGAGCAGGGAGCGGAGGTCTTCAGGCATGGCTACTCGATATACAGGAACGCATTGCTCGCCAGGAGCGACTGGCAGAAGTCCGTCCAGGCCGGCTGCTCGCCTTTCGGGGCGCCGCCGTATTCCGCCACCTGCGCCGCGAGGAACCGCTCCGCGTCCGCCAGCTCCCGTGCGTCGGGCTGGCGGCTGCGGACCAGCACGAACGCCCTCCGGATGCGCGCCGCCCGGTCGGGTCCGCCTTCTTTGGCCAGGCGGGCAGCCAGGCCGGCCGCGCGAGCGCGCACGAAGGTGGAGTTCAGCAGCGTGAGGGACTGCAGCGGCACCGTGGTGGGCGTGCGGAAGGTGCAGTTGAATACGATCGAAGGAGCGTCGAAAGTGTCCAGCAGTCCGGTCACCTGGGTACGACGCTGCTGCAGGTAGAGGCTCCGCCGGCGGGCGCCGGGGACATCGTCCTTCACCACCACCTCGCCTTCGCCGTTGCGGGAGGTCG
>JAJFMS010001128.1 GCA_020696885.1 Armatimonadota bacterium
GGAGCCCAAGCCGGTAGTGGCTCCGCCCCGCGACACCGTCGCCGATACGGTCTCGGCCCCGCGCGACACGGCACCGCCGAAATCCCTTCCTCGCGGACCGCGCCCCTTCGTTCTCAGCCCCGCCGATTCGGGGAAATGGCCGGTGGCCGCGCCCAAGCCGCTGCCGGGCGCTCTGCTGCCGGACCACCGGATCGTCGCCTACTACGGGAATCCCCGCTCCACCAGGATGGGCATTCTGGGCCAGGTCCCGCCCGACTCGATGCTCCCCCGGCTGGAGCAGGTCGCGCTGCGTTGGGCGCTCGCGGATCGGGGTCGAAAGGTGATGCCGGCGCTGCACCTGATCGCGACCGTCGCACAGGACAGGCCGGGGCCGGGGAAGAAGTATCGTCTGCGCATGGGTGACAGCGTGATCAACGCGGTGTCGTCCTGGGCGGAGGAGCGCGGCTGGATCGTGTTCCTGGACATCCAGACGGGCCAGAGCACCGTCGAGGACGAGCTGCCGCCGCTGCTGCCGTTTCTCCAGCGGCCGTACGTCCATCTCGCGCTGGACCCCGAGTTCGCGATGAAGGGCGGGGGGGTCCCCGGGAAGCGGATCGGCACCATGGACGCGACCGAGGTGAACCACACGATCGGGGTGCTGGGGAAGCTCGTCACCGAGCACAAGCTGCCCCCCAAGGTGCTGGTCGTGCACCGGTTCAGCCGAAAGATGCTGACCAACACCGACAGCATTCGTCTGGACCCCAGGGTGCAGGTGGTGATCCAGATGGACGGCTACGGCTCGCCGTACATCAAGCAGGACGCCTACCGCTTCTGGATCTCGCCGTACCCGGTGCAGTTCGCCGGCTTCAAGCTGTTCTACAAGAACGATCGTCAGCCCAGGGCGCGGGCGCCCGGGTACGAGCCGAGCTGTGACCGGGTGACGTTCGAGCTGGTGGGATGCGGGGACGACGGGCTGATGACGCCGGAGCAGGTGATCCGCGGCCTGTATCCGGTGCCGTTGTACGTGCAGTATCAGTAGACACCTGTCACCCTGAACGAAGTGAAGGGGGCCATACCGAGCATGGTCCCCTTCGCTCCGCTCGGGGTGACAGGCGTCTATCTCACCATCGCCATCGGCTTCACGTCCGCTTTGTCCCACCATTTCTTGTACTGCGCGTCCACCTTCGCCGCCTCGGCGCCCCTGTTCTGCGCCTCGAGGCTCCGGGCCAGTCCGTACAACGACCAGCCGTTGTTCGGGAAGTGCACCAGATCCTCCCGGTACAGCTTCTCCGCCACCGCAGCGTGCCCCATGGCGAGGTGCACCCCGCCGAGCTCCTGCCGCATGGGGTGGTACCAGGCGGGCGGCTCGTCGTAGAGCAGCTCGTCCTCGTACTTCATGGCCTGCTCCAGCGCGGCGATGCCGCCCGCGGTGTCACTCCTGGCGATCGCGAGCTTGCCCGCCAGGTGCCGCTCGGCCAGGGACAGCAAGGTCTTCTGCGAGTTGATCCCCGCCGGCGCCTCCTTCGGTGTCCTCTGCGCGGCGGCGGCGACGCTGTCGAGCTCCCCCTTCGCCTCATCCAGACGGCCCCTGGCGGCGAACGCGAGGCCGCGGCCATACCGCCACATCGCGGTCGCGTACTCGAGCGGCTCCGCCGGCGCGGGCTCGGCCAGCATCTCGTCGTACTTCCCGAACCGCACCAGCGACCAGTATGGAGCGGGGAAGAAGTACTCCAGCGGCGGCGCCGACTTCACCACGTCTACCGGCACGACCTTCGCCAGCTCGCGCGCGGCGTTGATCGTCTCGGCGCCCCGGCCCAGCTGGATCAGGCCGTACCACAGCATGTGCCAGTTGTGCGGGTAGTACATGTACTGGTAGAAACCCTTGGGCTTCCGATCCTGCACGTACGCCTGATCCGCTTCCACGGCATCGTGGTTGTGGTTCACCACCCGGTCGTAGTAGCCCACCCGCATGTAGATGTGCGACGGCATATGGACCAGATGCCCGGCGCCGGGGATCTGCTGCGCCATCTTGTCCGCGCAGGGCAGCGCGCGGCCCGGCGTGGTGGAGGCCTCCACGATGTGAATGTAGAAGTGGCAGGCGCCGAGGTGGTTGGGATACTTCTTCAGGGTACGCTCGAGCGTGGTCACGACGTCCTGGGTCCCCGGACGCGCCCTGGTGCCGCGACCCTCCCAGTAGTTCCAGGGGGAGAGGTCCATCATGGACTCGGCGTAGAGCGTCTGCGCCTCGGGATCATCGGGGTACTTCTTCGCCACGTTCTTCATCGCCTTGGCGTAGGCGGAGTCCAGCGGCGCCCGGTTCGCGACGGGCTCGGGGCCGTACCGCTTGGCCATCGCCTTGATCATGTCCCGCTCGTAGGGCGTGGCCTTGGATGACAGCGCCACCGCCCGCTGGATCGCGGCGTAGGCCAGCCGGTTGGCCGTGGTGTCCATCGGCGCGTTGATGTTGGGGCCGAGGGCGTAGGCGATCCCCCACCAGCACATCGCGCAGGTGGAATCCTCGCGGGTGGCCCGGGTATAGGAGGCGATCGCCTCCTCGTGGTTGAAGGC
>JAJFMS010001129.1 GCA_020696885.1 Armatimonadota bacterium
CGAGGTGTCGAACGGCAGGTATTGCTGGTCATAGGCGGAGACATCCGCCACCGGCCCGAAGGCGAAGACCCCCCGGAAGTCGCCCGTCAACTCCGCCACCAGCAGCGCCAGCGTGCCACCGGTGCTGTGGCCGCCCAGGTAGACGCGCTGCGGGTCCACGAAAGGCTGCGAGCGCAGGAACCTCGCGGCGGCGATCACGTCGTCCACCTCGCCGTAGTAGCCCTCCTTGGCTCCCGGATTCTGGTTGCCACCCCGGAGGGACGGATACATGGTGACGATCCCGGCCGCTCGGAAAACGCCGGCGGTCTGGTCGTTGCCCGGCTCCGGAGGGCTCCACACGTCTCCGATAGAATTGCAGTCGCCCCCGGTGATCCAGATGATCGCCGGGTGACGTTTGCCGTCCTGCGGCGCCGGCGAGAGATACGCGGCAAGCTGACCGGCCGGCGACGTGTAGGTGACCTGGCGGAGAACGTTGGGTGGCGGCGGCTCGACCGGGTCCCCGCTGCGCTGGCCGGTGGAACGGATGGCGAACCCCTTGCGCGCGTCAGCGAGCGATTGGGAGCGCACCCTCAACGGCTTCTGACAGCCAGGGAGCGCCAGCAGAAGAACCAGCGCCCAGGCAGCGGCTCGGATACTCATCGGTGTCCTCCGGCTCGGAAAGGTCCCATTTTCACTGCGTCACACCCTACAACACTACCCTCATGTCTACGTGCCACATCCGTGCCTGCAAAGGGAGTGCCAGACCTGAACACCTCGTACGCCATATACGGCGCTCGGCATTCATGGTAGCCATAGAGACGGCAGAACCTACCCAGCCCAGAGTGGCTTCCTTTCCCTTTCGCGTGTTTCGCGGGCAACTCCCCGGAAAGGAGCCCACGGAGGTTGGTGCTTGCCGGTCCCCTAATCTGGGGCTAAGGACCCGATCGCCTGGGGATATTCCCAGCGTTCTATTCCACGGGCTACAAGCCTTACTCGTGCGGTCAGGGGGAGCATCCATGCGGATCCTATACGGAGTGGTCGGGGAAGGCATGGGCCACGCGGTGCGAAGCCGGGTGTTGCTGGACTACCTCACCGGGCAGGGTCACGAAGTGCTCATCGTCGTTTCCGGGCGCGCCCATGGGTTTCTGGCGGAGCGGTTCGGCGGGCTCCCGGGCGTGCGGATCGAGAAGATCCACGGGCTGCACCTGGCGTTCGAAGGAAACGCGGTGGACCTGGGCGACAGCATCGCCGAGAACCTGGAGGAGCTGCCCCGGAACCTCAGCATCAACTCCGCGGTCTACCGCCGCGTGATGGAGCTGGACTTCCAGCCCCAGGCAGTGGTCAGCGACTTCGAATACTGGGCCTACCTGTTCGGGCGCCTGCACCGCGTGCCGGTGATCAGCGTGGACAACATGAAGATCATCGACCGCTGCAGCCATGACCCGGCGGTGCTGCGCGGGGCCGAACTGGACTTCCGCGTCACCCGCCTGGCGGTGCGCGCCAAGCTGGCCTGGGCCTACCACTACCTGATCTCCAGCTTCTTCTTCCCGAGTATCCGGAAGCCGCGGACCACCCTGGTGCCGCCGATCCTGCGGCCGGAGGTGCTGTCGCTGCCGCGGGAGCCGGGCGGCCACGTGCTGGTGTACCAGTCCGCCGCCGGTAACGACAAGCTGCTGCCGCTCCTCCGCTCGCTGCCGGGCGAGTTCCGGGTGTACGGGATGGGACGCGCCGGCCAAGCGGGTAACCAGGAGGGCAACGTAAGCCTCTGCCCCTTCTCGGAAGCGACGTTCCTGGACGACCTCCGCACGGCCCGGGCTGTGATCGCGGGCGGCGGCTACTCCCTGATGGGCGAAGCGGTGCACCTGGGCGTGCCGCTGCTATCGGTCCCGTTGGAAGGGCACTTCGAGCAAGAGCTCAACGCGCGTTACCTGGCAAGCATCGGGTATGGCCGGTTCGCGCCGCGCCTGGACGCACCGGTCGTGCGCCAGTTCCTGGCGGACGTGCCGCAGTTCCAGACCGCTCTGGGCGCCTATCCCCGCCAGGACAACGCCTACCTCTTCCACTGCCTCGAAGAGCTGCTCTGGCACATCCGCCGCGGCGACCCGTCTCCGGCTTCCCTATCCGGCGCGGCGATCCGGAGCCGCACCGGAGTGGCCACCGCCTTGGCCTGAGCCCACGCCGTGGTGAGACCGATAACTGCAGGTGGGCTCAAGGCCGTTACTCCGTAGGGGCATCCGCTGTGATTGCCCTGAAAACGCGGACGGTGGCGGCGCCAGCAAAGCCGTACCGCCCTGCCGATGGTGGGTACCGCTCTGCCAGCGCTGGGAGGAAGCCCAGGCGAGGGCAACCACGGCGGATGCCCCTATTGAGCAACGGCCAGTTCGGTTACCTCGGTGAGCCAGAGGCACGCCGCGCATTAACCAACCCCTCCCGCCGGATCCATGTGCCGCAAGATCACCGGTTGCACTGCGTCATTGTTTTCGGCAACGGGCGGAACTGCCGGACGCCTGGATGCATATAGTAGACTCGGGGAAGTGTGAATGCGTCCGCGGCGGCAACCCCGCTAC
>JAJFMS010000081.1 GCA_020696885.1 Armatimonadota bacterium
GGCCGCAGACGTGCTGGAAGGCAGCGATCTGCCCTGGGTCCCAGGCAGGCTGGGCGCCGCGGATCGTGGAGCGGGTGGCATCGAGCCAGTCCAGCGAGATCAAGAGGGGCATGCCATAAATCAGAGCTTTCCGAGCTCGTGCCTTTTGCACGAGCTCCTCCACCGGCTCGCCCCAGTTGAGGCGGAGCACGGACGCATCCGCGGTTGCCTCCGGCTCCTTCCGGGGCGGCTCGGCAACCGCTAGCAGTGGCGCCGGCGCCACCGGGGCGGATGCCTGCTGGAGCGCGTAGTCTTCCCGGCGGGAGCTATCCACGGCGACGCGGAACGTGCGTTCTGCGGGCGCGAAGCAGTGCACCGCCTCATCCGTTGAGAACATCAGTCCATCGGTCAAAGC
The DNA here is from genome assembly GCA_020696885.1 of Armatimonadota bacterium. The sequence goes on from JAJFMS010000081.1 coordinate 395, forward strand.
CAGCGCGCCGGCGACCGGGAGCCCGAGGCTCCAACCGGTGGCGCCGTTTTCCAGCTTGAGCGCCACGATCCGGCCCCCCGCGTCCTTTCCCGCGCGCTGGTTGATGCCCACCAGCAGGTGCTCGCGGGAGGCCGCGAGGGAGATGACAGATTCGCCGGGACCGAGCGGCTTCCGCCAGACCGGTTGTCCCACCTTCGGGTCGAGGGCAACGATGGCGCCGGCGGCCACGCCAAGCAGACGGCCTCCTGCCAGCACCAGGCCCGGGTTCACACGCTGCGCCTGGGAATTGGCGGTTAAGGTGAAGCCCCGGTCGGGGCCGTAATCTGCGGGCCGCGCTGCCAGTGCGGCGTCGGGAACCTGCCCGAAGCTGTCCCCGCCCAGTCCCGCGGGAGCGTAGGTCCAGCGAATAGCGCCGGTCGCGGCATTGTGCGCGACGATCGCCTGCGTCGCGTTGATGCCGCCCGCTCCGGCGAACACCATGTTCTGATCGACACAGGGTATGCCCAGGCCCCACGGATCGTCCCGGTGCCAGACGCACCGGTCCCCCGCCATGAGTGCCAGCAACTGGTGCTCGCCGGTGCCCAGGCCCGGTCCGAACCCACCCCCCACCACGATGCCGCCCGCGGATGCCACCGGCACGGAGCCGCCCAGGCGCCCCGGGAGGATCTCGGGGTCCGCAAAGCGTCGCGGGAACAGGTGGGCGAGGAACGTCACGCTTGCGCGCTGGCCCGGTGACCACCGCATGAACTGATCGAAGAGGGAGGTCGCGGCGATCTGGTCGCCCTGGACGAGAAACGGCCCCAGCGGCTGAGGCATGCCTCCCGCAAGCCGCCGCTCCTGGCTCAGCCCACTGTCCAGGAGCACTAACTGCGGGATGGGATTCTGATCTGCAGGTGACGGATAGGCGCCGATCGGCACGCCGTCCTCCGCTTTGAAAGCGCGGACCAGGTGCTGGAGGCTACCGATGCGCGAACCTGGGGCAATGTCCTGCACGAACACGCTGCCGGTGGGGCTAACGGCGACGGGGGCCCGCCGGTCGCGGGGAACCGGGCTCCGGAGTCGCGCTGCCAGGGTGCGTCGCCATAGTACGCTGCCGGTGCGGAGGTCGGCGCACACCAGCTCCTCGTGGGATCCAGAAGCTCCCACGTAGAACGCGCGCCCCTTCCAGGTGACGAGCCCATACCCCGGGGCGCTCCAGATGTCGGTGAGTGGGAGCTGGAGCTGATCCGGGGACGCCGCGGTCCGCCGCTCATCCCGCCGGAACTGCGGCCAGTCTTCGGCACGCGCGGCGTTGCCCGCGACGAGGGCGGCCATGGTCGCCAGCACAGCGAGAGAGCCGGCGAATCGGGTACGATTGATGGGCGACACTGCCGTAAGTCCTTTAGATTTTGTTGATAGCTTGACGAGCGGTGTCCGTCGCGGGTTGCATCGATTTTCCCGGGGCGGGTGATAACATTAGCCGACCCGCCCTCCGCCCCGGCCCGGCAGCCGCACGTGCGCCTGCCGATCCGATGGCTGCGGCAGGTTTTTGTGAATTTCGACCTGAGGCGCGCGGGGGACAACGGCTGCGCGCTTCCGGGCACTACTCCGGCGGGGTGGGAAGTTGAGCGAACAGGTGGACGAACAAGCGACGCCGCGGCGGATCCTGGTGGCGGACCCGGTGGCGAAAGAAGGAATCGAGCGGCTGAAGCAGGCCGGCGAAGTGGACGTGATCACCGGGCAGACGCAGGACCAGTTGGTGGCCTGCATCGGCGATTACGACGCGATGGTGGTGCGCAGCGAGACCAAGGTGACGGAGCCGATCTTCGCCGCGGCGAAGCGGTTGAAGGTGGTGGCCCGGGCCGGCGTGGGCGTGGACAACATCGACGTGACGGCCGCCACCCGCTACGGCGTGGTGGTGGTGAACTCCCCGGAAGGAAACACCATTGCGGCGGCGGAGCACTCCATAGCGATGCTGCTGGCGATGTCCCGGAAGATCCCGGCCGCGGCTGCCTCCCTGGGCCGCGGCGAGTGGAAGCGGAGCCAGTTCGTGGGCGTCGAGGTGTACAATAAGGCGCTGGGCGTGGTGGGCCTGGGCAAGATCGGCCGGGAAGTCGCCCGGCGCGCTCGCGGCCTGGGGATGCGCGTCCTGGCGCACGACGCCTTCGTCAGCCCGGAGGTGGCGCGGCGTGAAGGGGTCGAGCTGGTGGAGCTCAAGCAGCTCTTCCAGGAGTCGGACTACATCACCGTGCACACGCCGCTGACGCGGGATACCCGAGGCCTGGTGAACGATGAGGCGTTCGCGCTGATGAAGGACGGCGTGCGGCTCATCAACTGCGCCCGCGGCGGCATCATCGACGAGTCCGCGCTGCTGCGCGCCCTGGATTCCGGGAAGGTGGCCGCGGCCGCCGTGGACGTGTTCGAGCAGGAGCCGCCCGTAAAGGACTCGCCGGCGCAGGCGCTTACGCTGCACCCGAAGGTGCTCGCCACGCCCCACCTGGGCGCTTCCACGGAAGAGGCGCAGGTGAACGTGGCCGTGGACGTGGCGGACCAGATCGTGGGGATCCTGGCCGGAAAGCCGCCCCGCAGCGCCGTGAACATGCCCGCCATCGCCGCGGACGTGTTCGCGCGGATCGAGCCGGCCCTGGAACTCGGCGTGCGGATCGGGAAGCTCCACGCGCAGCTTGCCGACAGCCCGATCACCGCCGTCTCCGTGACCTACAGCGGCGAGCTGCTGAACGAGCAGGTGCAGCCGGTGACCCGCGGCGTGCTGATGGGCCTGCTCCAGCCGGTGCTGGCCCAGAGCGTGAACTTCGTCAACGCGCCGTACATCGCGGAGCAGCGCGGCATCCGGGTGACGGAGAGCAAGACCGCAGGCCAGGAAGAATACTCGAACTACATCTGCGTAGAGGTCGAGGAGCAGAACGGCCGGCGGCGGATCGGCGGCACCGTCCTCGGGCGGCGCGACTACCGCATCCGGGAGATCGACCAGTTCCGGATCGACCTGCGTCCCGAAGGCTACCTGCTGTTCGCGCGGCACACGGACCGCCCCGGCATCATCGGCGCCGTGGGCACCATGCTGGGTGAGGCGGGCGTGAACATCGGCGGGATGTACGTCGGCCGCGAGGAGCGGGGTAAGCGCGCGGTCATGGTGTTGACCGTGGACGAGACCGTTCCGGAAGATCTGCTCCAGCGGATCGAGGACGTGATCCAGGCGGATCTGGTCCGGTTTGTAGAGTTATAGAGAATCGCGGACTCCGGCAGGCACCCGCGGACCCCCCGCGGATAAGATTGTCGCGGGCGTGGCTTCCCCTTCTGCCATGTCCCAGGCGGTTGTGCCTGTCGGAGGACGGGGTTTTGGCTGTAGGTAGGAAAGACAACCCAACGCCGGACGAGGGCCAAGCCGGCAATGGATCGCCTGTCTCTCCGCTGCCGCGCACGCTGCGGATCCCGGACCCGAACCGGCTGAAGAAGCAGGCGCGCGTTACGGCCAAGCAGGCGATCCGCCGCCGCGTTCCGGGCGAGGCCCGGTATGCCTTCCGGGTGGACGTGACGGCGATGTTCCTCGCCGGGCTCTACACCGGCGCGGTCTTTCCGTTCGTCAACGTCATCGCGCGAAAAGACCTGCACGCCTCCCCGCAGGTGCTGGCGCTCCTCACCGCCGCCCCGTTCATTGGGAACCTGCTGGCGCTGTTCCTGGCCCGAGCCATGGAGGGCTCCCGGAAGGTCCCGTTCGTCAAGTGGTGCCACATCGTCGGCCGGTTCTGCGTCTCCCTGGCGTTCTTCGCCACCAGCGCCGTTCCGTTTGCCGCGGTCATCGCGGCATCGCAGTTGATCGGCGCCGTGCCGACCCCGGCTTACGCGGCGATCATCAAGGACGTCTATCCGGTCAGCCAGCGCGGACGCATCCTGAGTATCAGCCGGGCGTCGATCGTGGTGGCGCAGATCGTGGCGACCCTCCTGGCCGGGTGGCTGCTGACGTTCGTGAGCTACCAGTATGTCTTCCCGGCCGGAGCGGTGGCCGGGATGGCCGCCGCGGTGGTCTTCTCCCGGATCCAGCGAGAGCCCAACATCCCGCCGGACGAGGAGCCCGCGCCGGAAGCCGCCACGAGGCCGGCCATCGAACGGATGGGTCACGGGATCACCGAGACCGGCCGCTTCATCTGGAACACGCTGGGGATCCTGAAGACCGATCCAGCCTACCGCTGGTTCGCGCTCTCCGTGTTCACGTACGGGTTCGGGAACCTGTTGACGGTGCCGATCATCCCGGTGCTGCAGGTGGACGAGCTGCACATCGAGACGTGGCAGATCTCCGTGATGACGGTGGCGCAGCAGGTGGTGATGGTGGGGTCGTTCTTCTACTGGGGCCGGTTCGTGGACCTCAAGAGCCCACAGCTCGGCGTGGTGGTGAACGTGCTGCTGAACGCCATTGTGCCGCTGGTGTACATCGCGGCGGGCACGGTGCTGCCGGGTAACCCGTGGATGCTCATCCCCGCCTTCATCATCACCGGCGTGGTGGGCGCCGGCATCGACCTCTCGTACTTCAGCGCACTACTCACGTTCGCAGGGGAGCGGGACGTCGGGCGGTACCAGGCGCTGCAGTCGTTCCTGCTCGGCGTGCGGGGCACCATCGCGCCGTTCATCGGGGGCGGCATGGTGCAGGTCCTGAAGGACCATCACCTGAACCTGCGCTGGGCGTTCGTAGTGTCCCTAGTGTTTATGCTGGCAGGCTGCTGGATGCAGCGAGTGGCGATGCGGCGGCAGCAGCGGGGTGCTGGGTGTTAGGTGTTGGGTGTTGGGGATCCGGGAGACCCCACCCTGGCCTTCGGCCACCTCCGCCCTGAGGGCACCCGCCATCTGCGATGGAAAGGGGCCGTGGATCGGGGGATTGCTCCGCATAGCGCTCCGACACTGAACAGCGAACACCGTGGGCCGAGAGACCCCCCCTGGCCCCCCTTGGTAAGGGGGGGAGACCGAACACCGAACACCGAACACCGAACCATGAGAATTCTGATTACGAACGACGATGGGGTCTTCGCGGATGGGCTGCTGGCCTTGAAGCAGGCACTCGATCCGGTAGCTGAGGTAACGGTGCTGGCGCCGGAGGGGCCGCGGTCGGCGTGTGGGCATAGCATTACGCTGCACAAGCCGCTGCGGCTGGTGCCGGTGGTGCTTTCGGACGGCTCCGCGGCCTGGGCCTCTAACGGCACGCCTTCGGACTGCGTGACGCTGGCGCTCCTGGACCTGATGCGCGACAACCCTCCGGACCTGGTGTTCTCCGGGATCAACCAGGGACCGAACCTAGGGTGGGACCTCACGTACAGCGGCACGGTTTCCGCGGCGATGGAGGCGGCGATTGCCGGGGTGCCGGCGGTGGCGCTCTCGCTGGCGTGGCGGTTCCGGCGGGTGATCCAGGAAGCCGAGGAGCCGCTGCCTCCGATCAACTATTCCCACGCAGCCGCGTATGCGGTCCGTCTCGCCGCGCACTTGATGGAGAACCCGCTGCCGGAGCACGTGCTGCTGAACGTGAACGTCCCGCACGCGAAGCCCACCGGCGTTCGGCTCACCCGCCAAGGGGTGAGGCGATACCCGGGCAAGCTCGAGAAGCGGGTGGACCCGATGGGCCGGGTGTACTTCTGGCTGGGCGGCGACGACCCGGTGGACGTCCACGACGAAGAGACGGACGTGACCGCGATCGCGGACGGCTGCATCTCCGTCACCCCGGTGCAGCTCGACCTCACGGATCACGGCCTACTCCGCGCGTATCAGCAGGCGCCGTTTCCGGAGTTCTGAGTGGCGTTCCTCCGTGCGCTCGTTCTTGCTGCCTGTCTCCTGCTGCCAGCCATGGCTGCTGCGCCGCCGCCGCTGGTGGATCTGACGACGGCGGCACCCGGGGTGCAGGTGCGGCTGAGCTACGCCTCGGCTGCCAACGCGTTTCGTACCCGCCTCTACCCGGCGAACGTGGCTCGGCTGCGGGCGCCCGTGGCGGCGCGGCTGGCGCGGGTGCAGCGCCGGCTCCGGAAACAGGGGCTCGGGCTTCGGGTCTGGGACGCGTACCGGCCGCAGTCGGTGCAATCCCGGATGTGGCGGCTGCGGCCGGACGCGCGATCCCGCTACCTCGCCAACCCGCGCAAGATCAGCAAGCATAGCCGCGGCGCCGCGGTCGACCTCACCCTCGTGGACGGTACTGGCCAGCCGCTGGAGATGCCCACTCCACACGACGAGTTCAGCCCGCGGGCCTTCCGGAACGCGCGTCGGGGCGTCTCGGCCGCGGCGCGGAAGAATCGGGCGATCCTCACCACCGCTATGCGTGCCGAGGGGTTCCTGGCCAACCCCTATGAGTGGTGGCACTTCACCGCCCCGGATTGGCGCCGGTACCCCGCCGCCGACGTCCCGATCGCCCCCTGACCGGCGTGTCTCGAGAGAGGCACGGGTACCCGCAGTGGGTGTACTAACCAAGCGGTCCCCATTGTCTCACTTCGCCGGTGTGAGTACACTTGGGAGGACCGCACGGACGATCCAAACCGCGGCGCGTATCTCGCGTCCTCCCGGCTGCGTTAAGGATTGGGGCGCTCGTGATTGAGCTGGATGCGCCGATGATTTTACCAGCTCGCTCCACTCAGGCCGAGAAGAGTGTAGGGTCGCGGCTCCGTTTGGGAAGGTGAGAATGGCAGTCAAGAAGAGACGGGCGCTGCGGGTCTACGTGATAGGCGGCGTGCTCGCCGTGTGCGCCGCCGCCGGCGCCTATTTCTGGCAGCAGCAGAACGCTGCCAAGCAGGCCGCAGAGCTCCCCAAGGGGGTTCAGGTCGGCGCGGTGCTCCGGGGAAACCTGGACCAGAAGATCACCGCAACCGGCGTGGTGGCGGCCCAGACCGGCGCGAAGGTGAACATCGGCTCCCGGATCACCGGGCGGGTCAAGAGCCTGCCCGCGGACGTGGGCGCGCGCGTCACCAGGAACCAGGTGGTGGCGGTGCTCGAAGTGCCGGACCTGGAAGCGCAGGTGGAGCAGCAGCGCCGCAGCGTGGAAGTGGCGCGAGCCAGCCTGGCGCAGGCGATCCCGCGGCTGGAGCAGGCCCGGCTAAGCGTCCAGCTCGCCACCGATCAGAACCAGGCCCAGATCCAGGAAGCGGACTACGCCGCGCGCGCCGCGCGCTCGCGGCTGGAGGCATCCGAGGCGGCCGCCAAGATGCAGCCGAGCCAGACCTCCGCCGAGATCGCGCGAGCAGAGGCGGCTCTGGCGACTGCCAAGACGGGCGAGAACCAGGTGAAGCAAACCGTGGCTCAGCAACTCCTGCAGGCGGGCAACTCGATCGAGGAGTCCCGCGCGACGCTCACCTACGTGGAGCGACAGCGCCGGCGCCAGGAAGCCTTGCTCGGCCAGGGCTATGTGGCCCGGCAAGAGGTGGACGACATCCGCGCCCAGCACCGCCAGGCCGTGGCGAGGCTGAAGAGCGCGGAGGCCAACCTGCGGATCGTGAAGGAGAAGACCGAGGCGGATCTTCAGAACGCGCGCGCACAGGTGCTCCAGGCAGAGGCGACCGTTACCGCAGCGATGGGAGCGCGCGAGCAGAACGCGATCCGGGACGCGGACGTGCGCACCTCGCAGGACACGGTGCGGCAGGCGGACGCGTCGCTTTCGATCCGGAAGTCGAACCTCACGGAGAACAAGATCCGGCAGAAGGCGTACGTGGAGGCGAAAGCCGGCGTGAGCCAGGCCAAGGCGGCGCTGAAACAGGCCGAGGCGCTGCTGCAGTATCAGCAGGCGCAGCTCGACCTGGCCGTCATCCGGACCCCGATTGATGGGACCGTGCTCACCATCAACACCCAGCAGGGAGAGACGGTAGCGGCGGGGTTCCAGGTGCAGACCCTGATCGCGGTGGCGGACCTCAGCCGGTTGGAGGTGCGCGCCTATGTGGATGAAACGGATGTGGGCCGGGTGCGGCTGGGCCTGCCGGTGGAAGTGCGGGTGCAGACCTACCTGGACCGCGTGTTCCACGGCAAGGTGACCAAGATCGCCTCGGCGGCTACCGTGAAAGACAACGTGGTGACCTACGAGACGACGGTGGCCATCACCGACGCGAACGGGCTCCTGCGACCCGACATGACTGCGGACGTCACTCTGATCCTGGGGCGGCGCCCCGGGGTGATCCTGGTGCCTGCCGAGGCGGTCCACCAGGACGTGGGCCGCGCGCTGATCTACGTGCTGCACCGGGATAAGAAGGACAAAGAGCGCGCCGAGATGCGGGAAGTCAAGCTGGGCGTAAGTGACGGGATCCACACCGAGATCCGCACCGGGCTCAAGGAGGGCGAGGAAGTCATCCTGGCCGGGCTGCCGCGGCTGGGGGTCGAAGCGATTGACTCGCAGACCAAACAGAACTCCGGTGAGAAGAAATGAGCCTGGTCGAACTGCGGGGCGTCCGGAAGGTCTACCAGATGGGAGA
>JAJFMS010001130.1 GCA_020696885.1 Armatimonadota bacterium
GGGTTCGGCGGCCGCGGTTGTTCCGGGCGATCCCGCCACGGACCTGACGACGCCGGTGACTACGGCCCGGGAAACGCTGCCCGCGCCAACGCTGGTACGGAGCTCGATGCCGGTTCGCTTTGCGGACGCGGCGGCGCCCGACAACCCATTTCTGCGGACCGCCGCGGAGCCGGTCGGATTGGTTCCGGCCGCAACCGGTGCGGCTTCCGTTAGCCCAGGGGCCGGGGCGGCCCCAACTCGCCCGGCGTTGGCCGCTCGATCGAGCGTTCCGGCGGCTCCGGGACACGTGGATGTGCCGGCGACTCCCGCCGCGCCCGCCGCGGAGGATCTGCTGCTCACCGGCGTAGTACAGGGTGAGCCGCCGTTGGCGGTAGTGAAGTTTTCCGGCCAATCTTTCTTCCTAAAGATTGGTGACCAGGTTGCCGATACCTGGCGTTTGGTAGAGATCAAAGAGCGCTCGGCGATGTTCCAACTGGGCGCGCAACGGGTGGAAATCCCGATTAAAGGAGGTAGTTCGGAATGAGCCCTAAGTCCAGCCATTTCCAGGGATATCCGCGTCGTTTTGCCGTTCTGGCCCTCACCGGTGTTATGGCTTTCGGTACGGTCCTGGCGTCTAGCAAGAGCTTTGCCGCCGAGCAGAGCCGACCCGCCCCGAGCGGAGAGCGGAAAGTCCGCCTCGATTTCGTGCAGGCCGACATCAACGACGTGGCGAAGGCCCTTTCCATCCAGAGCGGTGTGAACGTGGTCCTGATGCCCACCGTAAAGGGTCAGGTGACTCTCCGGCTCACCGATCTGATGCTCGAGGACGCGCTGAAGAAGGTCGCCGCCGCGGTGGGGGCCGACGTCCGCAAGTTCGACAGCACCTACTTCCTGGGCAGCACCGTAGAGTTGCGGGCGATGGTAGCCCGCACCGGCGTGAAGCAGAGCCTGCCGGTTCAATACATCGAGGCCGAGGACGCGAAGGGTCTCATCCAGCACGCGTTCCCGTATCTCACGGTCGAAACCATCGGTAAGGCGAAGCTGCTGGTGCTCGCCGGCGTGGAAGAAGAAGTCCAGGCGGCGATGGCGCTGGTCCGAGACCGCGACCTGGCGCCGCCGGCCGTGCCAGAGCCCAAGAAGCCCGAGCCGGAGAAGCCGGTGCTGGTGCGTGAGACCTACGGCGTCCGGTTCGCCCGGCCGGCCGTGCTGATCGACACGCTCGCCAAGGCGGTGCCGGACGTGAAGGTCACGCTGGTGGAGAAGACGCTGGTGATCGAGGGCTTTGCCCCGGCGCAGGCCCAGGCCTCCAAGCTGCTCTCCGCGCTGGACACCCAGGGCGCCGAGGAGCGGGTAGTCCGCGCCTACAAGCTCAAGTATCTCCACCCGCACCAGGCCTCCTCCACGCTGAAGACGTTCTTCCCGAACCTCACGATCCAGGCCGGCTTCGAGGCTTACGCCCCGGCCGCCGCTACCTTCAAGCCGCTGTCGTTGGAGACCAACCAGGCCTTCAGCCAGCAGGGCCTGCAGGGCGCGGAAGGGACCGCCGGTCCGGGCACCAGCCTGGCTACCGGTGCGGGCGGCCCGCAGGACCTGCGAGCCCCGGGCTCCCGGTCTCGCACCATCATCCTCGCCGGCCCCGCCGCTGAGGTGGAGCAGGCGACCCAGGTGCTCGTCTCCGAGGACTTCGCGCCGCAGCAGGTGATCATCGAAGCGCGGGTGGTGGACATCTCGCCGGAAAAGACGAAGCAGCTCGGCTTCCTGTGGGACTGGAACGCGCTGAAGTTCACGGAGCGCGGTGGTGGGGTGGCGGATGCCGGTAAGGCGTTCGGCGCTTTCGCCCGCACCCCGTTCCAGTTCGACGTGACGATGGACGCCCTGGAGCGGAATCGAGACGCCCGGGTGCTGGCCAAGCCGAACATCTCCGTGATCGACGGCGAAGAAGCCAGCATCTTCATCGGCGACATCCTTCGCTACGAGCGACTGGAGAGCGTGACGGCGGTAGGCCAGACGTTTACCATCGAAACGGTGCCGGTGGGTGTGGCGCTCCTCTGCCGGCCGCGAGTTACCGGTAACGACATCGTGCTGCGGGTCCACCCGGTGGTCTCCACCGTCACCGACTTCACGGGGCGCAACAACGACATCCCGATCACCGCCAGCCGCGAAGCGGACAGCACGATCAAGATGAAGGACGGCGAGACGATCGCCATCGGCGGCCTCCTCCGCGAGGAAGACATCCGCACCCTCTCGAAGGTGCCGTTCGCCGGGGACCTGCCGCTCATCGGGCAGCTCTTCCGCCACCGCAACAACGTGAAGCGGAAGTCCGAGGTCACGATCTTCCTGACCGCCCGGGTCGCGAAGGACTAACGACCGCCGCACGCCGCGGATTGGTTATCACAGGGGGCCACTCGTAGAACGAGTGGCCCCCTGATTTTGCATATAGATTGGGGACAGGGAGTCTCGGACGCTGGCGGGGTTCTCACAGGGCGAGAAAGAGAATGAGAATGATTCTGGACGTAGACCCGTGCAGCTCAGCTCTCACCCCCACCTGAACACCTGAACACCT
>JAJFMS010001131.1 GCA_020696885.1 Armatimonadota bacterium
GTCGGCGCGTTTTATCCGCACACGGTCACGATGCACACTTCCTGCCACGCGCTGCGCTCCCTGGGCGTGGGAGACAAGCCGGTGCAGCTCCTCCGGAAGGTGCGGGGCCTCACGCTGGTGGAGCTCCCGAACGCCGATCAGTGCTGCGGCTTCGGCGGCACATTCGCGGTGAAGAACGCGGATGTCTCCGCGGCGATGCTGTCCGAGAAGGTGCACTGCATCCTGGACACCCGGGCCGAGGTCTGCGTGGGCGGGGACAACTCCTGCCTGGTCCACATCGGCGGCGCGTTGAGCCGGCAGCGGACCGGCGTGCACACCGTGCACCTGGCCGAGATCCTGGCCGGCACCGAGTCCGGAGAGCCCCGCTCATGAGCAACCGGGTAGGCGACGCCGCCCGCGCGCCGGACTTTCCGACCGCCGCCAAGCAACTGGTGGCGGACTCGCAGCTCCGGCACAACGTGCGCCATGCCACGGACGTCATCCGGGCCAAGCGCGGCCGCGTGGTGACCGAGATGCCGGATTGGCAGGAGCTGCGGGAGTCCGCCAAGGCGATCAAGGACCACACCCTCCGGCACCTCGATTCCTACCTCGCGCAGTTCGAGGAAGCCTGCACGCGCGCCGGCGGCAAGGTGCACTGGGCCCGCGACGCCGACGAGGCGAACCGGATCATCGTGGAGATCATCCGCGGTCACGGAGAGGACGAGGTCATCAAGGTCAAGACGATGACCTCGGACGAGACCCGGCTCAACGTGGCGCTGGAAGCCGCGGGCATCACGCCGTTCGAGACGGACCTCGCGGACCTCATCGTGCAGTTGGGCGAGGACCGGCCCTCCCACATCGTGGTCCCGGCGCTCCACCGGAATCGCCTGGAGATCCGCGAGATCTTCCTGAAGAAGATGGGCCTGGACACCCTCGGCTACCAACCGGAAGACCTCACCACCGCCGCCCGCCAGTACCTGCGGGAGAAGTTTCTCCGCGTCAAGGTGGGCCTCAGCGGCGCCAACTTCGCCGTGGCGGAGACCGGCACCGTATGCGTGGTGGAGTCCGAAGGCAACGGCCGGATGTGCCTCTCCCTGCCGAACGTGCTGATCAGCCTCATCGGCATCGAGAAGATCGTCCCCCGGTTCCAGGACCTGGAGGTGTTTCTGCAGTTGCTGCCGCGGTCCGCTACGGGGGAGCGGATGAACCCCTACAACTCGCTCTGGACCGGCGTGACGCCCGGGGACGGGCCGCAGGAGTTCCACGTGGTGCTCCTGGACAACGGCCGCACGCACGTGCTGGCGGACCCGGAAGCGCGCGAGACGCTGGACTGCATCCGCTGCGGGGCGTGCCTCAATGCCTGCCCGGTCTATCGCCAGACCGTCGGGCACGCGTACGGATCGATCTACGCGGGGCCGATCGGCGCCATCCTGACCCCACAGCTCCAGGGGATGGAGCACTCCCGCTCGCTACCCTTCGCCTCCTCCCTCTGCGGCGCCTGCTACGAGGTGTGCCCGGTAAAGATCAACATCCCGCGGATCCTGATCCACCTGCGGACGAAGATTGTGGAGAGCGGCGGAGCGCCGCTCTCGGAGCGCCTCGCGATGAAGGGGGCGGCGTTCGCGATGGCGGACGAAGGTCGGCTTTCCGGCGCTCACTCCCTGGCGCGGCTCGGACAGCTCCCCTTCCTGCACGACGGGGTCCTCGACCACCTGCCCGGCCCGCTGGCCGGCTGGAGCGCGGTGCGGGACCTGGTGCCGCTGCCGGCCGAGTCGTTCCGGGACTGGTGGGCGAAACGGGAGAAGACCCCCGGTGGGCGGAAAGCAGGTGGGGCATGAGCAGCGCGCGCGAGGAAGTACTCGGCCGCGTTCGCCGTGCCCTCGGGAACGAGACCGTTCCGGAGGCCCGTGCGGCTGAGTACGCCGCCTTACCGCGCCGCTACCAGGCGGACCCGGATCCGGACCGCGAGGCGGTGGTGCGGCTGTTCGTGGAGCGGCTGGAGGACTACGGTGCCGCGGTTCACTCGTGCGCGGAGATCGGCATCGCGGAGACAGTAGCGGCGGTGCTGACGGCTCGCGGCGCCCGGGGACTGCTGGTGTCCCAGGGTCTCCCCGCGGAGTGGCTTCCCACCGGTTTCGCGTTTACCCGAGAGAGTAGTCAGAGCTATGCGGAGCTGGATCAGAGCGAAGGGGTCCTCACCGGCTGCGCCCTGGCGATCGCACTCACCGGGACTATCGTGATCAGTCACTCGCCGCTGCACGGGAGTAGGGCTCTGACGCTGGTGCCGGACTTCCATCTCTGCGTGGTGCGAGCGGACGAGATCGTGCACACGGTGCCCGAAGGCATCCGCGCGATGGCGAAGCTGGGAAACGCGCCGCTCACCACTATCTCCGGACCGTCCGCCACCTCGGACATCGAGATGACCCGGATCAAAGGGGTCCACGGCCCCCGGACGCTTGAGGTGATCCTGGTCGCCGGCTCTCCGCGTTAGCGCGCGGACGTAGGGCGGGAAAGTTGCTCTGTGCCTAACGCGCGCAGAATGCGTTAGGATCGCAACCATT
>JAJFMS010001132.1 GCA_020696885.1 Armatimonadota bacterium
CTCGTCGCGCTGGGGGCAGTCCGTGGGGACGCTCATCATGTTCGCCCGCTGGCCCCAGACCACGTTGCGGTAGAGGCGGTTCACCAGCTCGCTGGAGCAGCGGAACCGGCTGGTGGGCGTCATCGCGGAGTGGAAGACCTGGCCGGTGATGGCGGACGGGGAGGGCTTGCTGGTGAGCCCGGTGACCTCCACGTAGCGGAAGCCGTGGTAGGTGAAGTGCGGCTCGTACACTTCCTCGCCGCCGCCGCGCAGGATGTACGTGTCCGTGGCCCGCGCGCGCCGCAGGTTCTCGCGGTACACCGTGCCGTCCGGGTTGAGGACTTCCGCAAAGCGGAGCGTGACCCGGGTGCCCCGAGCGCCGTCGATCCGCAGCCGCGCGCGCCCGACCATGTTCTGGCCCAGGTCGAAGACGTAGACGTGACGCTTCGGCTCCGTCACGGCCTGGGTGCGGAGCTCTTCGGTGATGCGGATCGGCGGGCCGACGTGCGCGTTCATCTCCGGCTGCCGGTCCTGATAGACGGAGACCGGCTTCCACCCTTCCGCTGCGCCGTCATCCCGCGAGGACCGCCCGCGGCCCTTACCGCCGCCGGGGTTAGCCCAATCGTCGAGCTCGCGCCGGGCGTCGTAGACCTCGCCAGCATACAGGTCCGACTCGAGGATCGGCCCGATCGTCCCTTGCCAGGCTTCGTCCGTGGCTACGGAGCGGCTGGTCCCGTCCGTGTACTCCACGTTCAACTGCACGCGCACCCGTGCCGGGCTCGGCCCGAAGTGGTTGCGGCTGAGATCGAAGCCGAGCGAACCGGCGTACCAGCCGTCCCCCACGATCGCGCCGACGGCATTGCGTCCTCGCTGGACTGCGTCCGTCACGTCGTAGGTCAGGTACTGCACCCGCTTCCGGTAATCGGTCCAGCCCGGCGACAACACGTCGTCGCCGATGCGTTTCCCGTTCACGTAGAGCTGGTACACTCCAAGCGCGGACACGTAGGCACGAGCGCGGCGCACCGGCTTGTTCAGCGCGAACTCGCTGCGGAGGTAGGAGGCGGGACCGGGATCTCCGCCGCCAGCCTTGGTGGGTCCCCAGGGGGCGATGCCCCCCGGCCCCAGCACCTTGGCCGTCGGCCAGGAGCGATCGTCGAAGCCGGCGTTCTGCCAGCCCGCCACCGCCTGGTTGGCGGCCTTCCAGGAACCGTCGATGTCCAGCGTGATCGGGGCGCCGGAGGCGAATTGCACCTGCAGCCGGCCGAGGAGGCCGGCGGGGCCTCCCTTCTCATCCATGTTGTTTGCCGCTACCGCGAAGGTGTTCTCGCCCGCGCGGAGCTGGGGCAGTATGTCGATCGGGGTGGCGGACTGCCAACCGGAGCCCTGGCCCAGCTCCTTGCCGTTGACGTACAGCGTGAACTGGTTGTCCACCGCGAGATAGAACGTGGCCCGCACCGGCTGACGGCCCGCCGGAAGCGTCACCGAGCGCCGGAAGTAGCGAATGCCGCCCGGAGCGAACTGGGCCGGGTTGCCCTCCGGGTACCAGATCCACGGCGCACCCGCGAGATCGAAGGTGGACTGCGAGGCGCCCACCGGGAGGCCGACCCACGGACCCTTCCAGTCTGCCGCTTCCAGCAGGCCCATCTCCCACATGGCGGGCCGGCTGTAGGGTCCCGGCTTTCCCTCGCCATCCCACACTCGCACCTGCCAGAAACATTGCTGGCCGGACGTGAGCGGCTTGCCCTGGTAGGCCACGTGCGCGCTCTCGCCGGAAGTCACCTTGCCGCTGTTCCACAGGTCCGCGCGACCGTCACGCAGCGCCGCCGCGGAGGTGGCCACCAGGACCTGGTAGGCGGTCTGCCTCTGGCGGCGCTCCCGGCTGACGAGCTGCCACGAAAGCCGCGGAGATCGCTCATCGATCCCCAGCGGGTCGGTCTGGTACTCGCACCGCGGGCTCTGCACGGAGAGCGGGTCCGCCGCCACGGCCGTGGCCGGTGCGAGGGCTATCAACGAGATCAACGCGGGCATCAGGGACCGCATTCCGGGCTCCTTCCAGACGGATTCGAGCATCAGGCACGATGGATTTCGCAGGCTGTCGGGTGCAGTCCTCCCCCGGAGCGGGGGTGGACCGGCAGGAGCGCCGGGGCTCCGTGCCTAACAAAACTACATACGGCGCAGCCAGGCGGTTGCGAACAGACACCTGGTCGCGTCCCCTCGCTCTCCATCCACCGGCTAACTGCGGAAGCGAGCGACTGACGCATCTGAGCGCCGACCGTATATTCACTGGAGGTAAACTGCAATGCGAACCTGGCTACCCTATGCCCTCATCACCTCGCTTGGGCTCGTAGTGGCGGCGACTGCGGACGACATCGGCAAGAAGCTGGTGGATCCGGTTTCCAACAAGGAAGTCACCGTCGCGAAGGAGACCCCGAAGGTCATCGTCAACGGCAACCATCTCTATTTCGCGGACGCCAAGAACCGCGACGCGTTCCTGAAGGCGCCCGAGTCGTTCCTCGGCAAGGCGAAGCTGGAGTGCCCCGTGAAGGGCTTCCCGGTGCG
>JAJFMS010001133.1 GCA_020696885.1 Armatimonadota bacterium
CGTCATGGTCCGGCCGGACTGTTTGCCGGTGAGGTTGGAGGCACGGGCGAGACGGGTGAGGCTGTCCACCAGGATCACCACGTCTTTGCCCTTCTCCACCAGCCGCTGGGCGCGGGCCAGCAGGAGCTCGGCGTTCTTCAGGTGGTTCTCGGCGCCGCTGTCGAAGCTGGAACCGATGACGTGCGCCGCGGCCAGCCGCCGGAACTCGGTGACTTCCTCGGGGCGCTCGTCGATCAGCAGGATGTAGCGCTCGCAATCCGGATACTTCTCCGCAATCGAGCTGGCGATGTTGCGCAGGAGGGTGGTCTTCCCGGCAAACGGCTGCGCAATGATCAGCCCGCGCTGGCCGAAGCCCATCGGGGCGAACAGATCGATGGCGCGTCCGGAAGTATCGTCCGGACCGGTCTCCAGGCGAATGCGCCGCGAGGGCGACTCGGCCACCAGCTTCTCGAAGGAGGGCCAGTTCTTGGCTACCGTGGGGTCCTCGCCCTCGATGGCGAGCACCTGGCTTACAGACGCGCTGCGCTGCCCCTTTGCCGGCGGACGCCACTCTGCGCGGATGCATTGCCCGGTGCGCAGGCCAAACTGCCGCACCAGGTTGTTAGGAACGAACAGGTCTTCCCGGCTGGGAAGCCAATTCGGGTCACGCCGCAGGAAGCCGTGGCCCTGGTTAGTGAGCTCAATGACTCCCTCGATGGGATCGGATGCCGGCGCAGATGTCTTGGGCGCGGCGGGAGCTCGTCTCGGACCACGGCGGGGGGCGCGAGACGGTCGAGAAGAAACCGGCGGATTCTCGTTCACGGCTTTTTTGGTCGGCGGATCGCTAAGCGGACCGGCTATGGTAGGCTACCGGCCGAATGGCACGGTTCAATGCGAACTCCCGGTGGAGCCGCGGTACGCGGGACACGCTGCAGGAAGCAGCGAGGCCGGGTCCGATTACGGACGATCACGCAAGGGAATGGCGCGCTAAGCGCGCAGGCTGGCAATGAATGGGGGGAATGCGGGGTGACCGGAGAGCGCCCGTGACCATCCGGGCGGCGGCAAGTTGCCGGTCTATGCTTCCCCAGAGGCCCTCCGGAAGGGTGCGGGCCTCGTTTGGTATTTGCGGATATTCTTCGAGAGACTGCAAGGGGGATGCGAACTTTTTTTCCCGCACTGCACGCTCGAAGGAGTTGAGCTCTCAATGCGCACCGTTTTTATCGCCACGTTTTCGCTCCTGGCCGCCGCCGCGGCCACCGCCCAGGTGGAAGAGATCTACTCCCGGCACATCCGCATCTTCCGCCCGCGCGGCGATCTGCCTCGCCTGTTGATTCGGCAGAGCCCGCCGACCGGGAGTGGCTGGAAGCGCGTGGAACGGGAGGAGCTGGGCTTGCATCTCTCGGCGCCGGCCGATGCGAGCGTGGATCTGATGGCGGCCGAGAACCGCATCCTGCAGGTGACGCTCGCCGGCTCCAAGGCGGTGCCGCCGCCGGTGCTGCGCGTGGATCGCTTCGTGCCGGGTGCGGATGATCCGACCGAAGTGGATGCGGAATACGCGGAATCCTACGCCGCCGAGTATCCCAAAGCGGCGTTCAACGGGAAGTTCAACGTTACCGATAGCGGGCTGGTGACCCGAGATCGGAAGGTGAATTTCGCCATGGTTGCGGGCTCCTACGCTACGGGAGCCGTGGAGACGTTCCGGATCCAATGGGCTTACCTGAGTAAGGGGCAGCAGTTGTTCGTTACCTTCGACTGTGCGGCGCGAGAGTGGCCGCGCTACTCCGGTCCGGTGAGCCAGATGCTCCTAAGCCTGGAGCTGGACCGGCGCAAGGAAAAGCCGGCTGCAAAATAGCCTCTCCGCGGGCAATCCTCCGATAGTTGTAAATAGTAGTCGGGACCGGCCCAGGAACGGATTTGCCCGCGGAACCCTGGCACACGCTCGCTCGTCAGAGAGTTACAGCCGCTCGCTTGTGATCCTCGAGGATCCGAGCACGCTCACACAGTTACGGGGAACGCCGGTCGCGGTGCTGCCGTAAGCTCTGGGGGCAGCGCTTGAACCACCGTGCACCCCCACGGGCCGGCGGCGCTGACGTGGCTCTCCCGCGAAAACGGCGGGTATATTCGCTCACTTGAGTCACCCTGATCGGCCCTGCGTCTCCGCTGCAAGGCCAAGCTGGTATAAGGACACCGATACCTATGCGACGCATGCACTCTGGATCACGCCGGGGGTTCACGCTCATCGAGCTGCTCGTGGTGATCGCCATCATCGCCATCCTCGCCTCCATCCTGTTCCCGGTTTTTGCTAAGGCTCGCGAGGCAGCCCGCGCCACCCAGTGCCGCAGCAACATCAAGCAGATCGCCACGGCGCTGATGATGTACCGCCAGGACTATGATGAGCTGATGCCGCGCCTGTCCTACATCCTGCCGACCCCGGCGCCGGGCGCCGGTCCGTATGTCATGCCGGACAATAGCACGGGTCCGAGTGTGCTCTGGCTGCACTCCCTCAACACCTACGTGAAGAACTACGGGCTGTTCAACTGCCCCAGCAACAGGTACACC
>JAJFMS010001134.1 GCA_020696885.1 Armatimonadota bacterium
TTCTGGCACGGCATCCACGGCGTGGAGACGCTCTACACGATCATGGGACCCGGCTGTGAGAGCGTGACCCGCGTGTCGACGCCGGTCACCGAGTTCGTTACCGGCACCTGGAAGGACGGGCGGGTGGGCACCTTCCGCGGCATCCACCAGGGCGCAATCACCTATCAGGCGATGGTGTACGGCACCGAGGGGATCGTGCAGTCCGGCAAGTACGGCGGCTACGCTCCGGTGAAGGGCGTCCACCCGGAAGGGAAATACGCCGGCTACGAGCCGTTGGCTCGGCAGATCGGCCAATTCTTGAAGACCGGCAAGCCGCCGGTGTCGCCGGACGAGACGCTGGAACTGTTCGCGTTCATGGAGGCGGCCCACGAGAGCAAGCGGCAGGGTGGGGCTTCGGTCACGCTGGAGAGCGTGCTCGCCCGGGCACGCAAGGCGGTCGCCGCGCGCTAGGGCGCAACGGAAGGGCTTAACCGCAGAGACGCGGAGTGCGCAGAGAGGGAATCCGGTCGCTACTCTCAGCCATCGCTGCTTCGTATCCCCCGCCCAGACCTCTCATACTTCTCCGCACCCTCTGCGTCTCTGCGGTTAACATCCCCAGAGAATCACCAGCTTTGCACCCAGCGGAACTTCCGGAATACCGGCGGCACCGTTCGTGAGGCTTTGCCGCGAAGCTCCACACGTTCTGCTGCCTGCCACCGGGGCAGCCTCTCCCCATCGGCAGCCGCGAAACGCGAGAGTGGCAGCGTGGCGGTCTTCCAGCCGGCGCCGGGCTCCGGGGGCACCGTTGCCGAATAGGTTTTCGACTGGGGTCGCCAGTCGTTGCAGATCACGTTGACGGTGAGGCTGCCTGCGGCGTAGTCCCCGCGGTAATCGAAGGCCAGCGACTTCCCGTCTCGGCCCTCCCACTGTGGGTCGTTCATCTGGTGGGAGGAGAGGGAGAACTCGATCGGGTCACCGAACCGCTCCGGCACGAGGCCCAGGCAGCGACCTCCTTCGCCGTCCGGCTCGGTCCGGAGGATCGGCCAGTCCACGTTCGGGTCGGTGTAGGCGGCGGTGTAGAACCAGCCTTCCAGGCCGTCTCGTCCTTGGTCCAGGGTAGGTGTCCATTGTAAAGTCGCGCGGGCGGGGCCGAGCTGCGCGGGGATGGCGCGCTCCAGAGTTGAACTGAGACTTGCCCCGGACGCGTAGACGACGTTCGCGAAGAGGAACACCGGATCTGCGTTATCCAGCACCGGCAGCTCCGCGCGCCACGCGTCGCCCTCCCTCGTTCCGTCCACGCGGCGCCAGAACCGTGCCTGCGGCATCCGGTCCCGGAGGGCGTAGAACAGATCGACCCGCTTCACCTCGGCCTTCCGGTCCGGCCGCACCGTTGCCTGTGGAATGCCGTCACGCCCCAGGGTGAGCCCAACCGCTGGCGTCCGGGGGAGGGCAGCTCCGTCTCGAAGTTGCCAATCCATCCAGCGCACCAGGTCCCCGCCCTGCTCCGGCTCCAGGTGGTGGTTGTAGCGCGGGGTGAACGACTGCCGTGCCGGGCCCTTCACGGCGCGCAGGGTGTCGAAGCTGTAGTCCATTGGGCCGTGGAAGTCGTTGGTGGCGCTGAGGAACAGCACCGGGCAGCGCACCAGCGGCGCGTGCGCCTCCGGGGAGAGCACCTGCTTGTAGATCCGCAGGTCGGGGGAGAGCTCGCCGAAGCCCCAGCGGACGTTGCGATCGTCGTGGTTGTAGCCGCAGCCGTAGATCGGGACCGCGGTCCGGACGCGGGCGTCCACAGCGGCGACCATCCAGCAGAGGGTGCCGCCCACGCTCACGCCGAAGATGCCCAGCCGCTTCGGGTCCACCCGTGGGTCCGCCTCCAGCAGTGTGAGGGCCCGGCGACACGCCACGGCCCAATGGTACCAGGACGACTCCCGCGGCGTGGGCCGCACCTGGAACCCGCCGGCGGCCTGCATCATGTTCGCGTGGGTGATGGTGCCCCAGTCCGTGAACTCCACGCGGCCCGGCAGCGGCCCGCAGAAGTCGAAGCTCACCACGGCATACCCGCGCCCCGCCCAGTAACGTACCCACTCCAGCGAGGCGGTCTGCCCGCCGCCGTGGATGTGCAGTACGCCGGAAAGGCGGCGTCCCTTGGCGGGCGCGCCCCGGATGGCGAAGACACGAGTGGGGGCGCCGGCTGGAGCCAACTCGCCCGTGAAGGTGAGCTTCTCCAACGAGACGCCCCCCTCATCCCATTTGCGCAGGGACTGGATGTCCAGCGGCAGCGCCTTTGGATCGTAGCCGCGCCAGAGGTCGACCGGCGACGCGATACCGCTGCCGCCGCGTTCTTGCGAGACCGCCGCCGGTCCGATGAGGAGCGCCATCCCCAACAGCAGGAGCGAACCGATCCACCAGACTGCTCGGAACCGCATCAAGTCACTCCAATCGCTCCAAGTGCGGGTAGGGAGCCGGGGGCTGCTCCAGATCACTTCCTGCCCGATGAAAACCGCATGGTGACCAGGCGTACAGCGTTATTAGATCGGGAGACCCGGGTGTGGG
>JAJFMS010001135.1 GCA_020696885.1 Armatimonadota bacterium
GGTGCACCGCTTTGCTCGCCTTCAGCCCGGTGAGCTTCTGACCGTCGATCAGCACCTGGACCGTGTCCGTCGCCCGGCCGGGGGGAGTTACTGCCAGGGCCGCGACGTTCTTCGTGGTCAGCTCCACGCGGCCGGGTCCGTCCGCCCGGGCGTGGACTTCCGTGCGCTCCCAGTGGCGCTCCAGGCCTTCCAGGCGCACCCACTTGCACTCCGGCCACCGCAGCGTGTAGGTGAGGAAGTGGACCTCCGGCGCTTCCGGACGGCGGCGGTGCGTGGCCATCTCGGTGAGGATGGCGGTCCGCGCAGCCGGCTCGTACCGGTGCGGCGTCTTCGGCCCGATGTACTCCTTAAACGGCGCGCCTTCCGCCTTCAGCCGCTCCACCATCTGCTCGTGCTGCCCCAGCGCTGGGTCCTCATCGCCGCAGTAGGCCAGCACCGGGAGGTTCTTGCCGTTCAGCGCCCAGTCCACCGGATCGTACATGTGCAGCAGCTTCATCTGCCACTCCGGCCACTGGTCCGTGATCTTCTGGTAGACACGGGTGTCCGTGAAGCCGGCTCCGGGGGCCATCACCGCCCACTCGCCCGGGTGCTGCAGCCCGATGTGCCAGGTGCCGTGACCGCCCATGGAGAAGCCGCGCACCGTCACCTGCTCTTCGTCCACCTTGAACCGGCGCTTCATGTCCGCCAGGGCTTCGAACGCGTCCCGCTCGCCCGCCCAGCGCCAGCCGTTGTTGGCACGGCCGTACGGGTAGAGCGCCAGGTTGGGCGGGGTTGGGGTGCCGAAGTAGGAGTTCACCCAGGCAGTGGAAGTGATGAAGCTCAGCTCGTTCATCGTCCCGCCGCGGCCGTGCAGGAAGACATCCAGGCGCGCCGGGGCTGCCTGCTCGCGCTGATAGCCGGTGGGCACGTAGGCCTGGTACGGCTGTGCGGAGCCGTCCACCGCGGACCGGTATCCCAGGTTCAGGAAGCCGGTCTGCCGGTCCCACGGCGCCTTCCCCTCCTTCAGCGCCGCCGCCCGGGCCTCACCTTCCTTCAAACAGGCTCGCGCCTGCTCCACGCTGCTGCTCGCGAAGAAGAGGTCCTGGCGCAGGTTGCGGTCCAGGGCTTCGAAATAAATCTCCGCGTCCGGAATCTGGAAGGCGGTCGGCTGGCCGGTGCGGATGGACTGGTCCTTCAGCGCGGCGATCGCCTTCTGCAGCCGATCCCGCCCGGCCGCAAGCTCCCGGCGCTCTTCGGAGGTGAGCTTATAGCGCTGGTCCAGGAACTGGGCACGCACAGCGCCGCAGAGCGCCAGCGAACCGGCCAGTAATGGGAGGAGCACCGAACGATGGAGCGGTCGGGACATGGTCGGACCCCCTGACAGCGGAGAGAGTGAGAAACGAACAGGTGTAGCCGGACGTAGTCCGGTCCGTAAAGGCGCCGTTAGGTGCCACTTGTCCATCACCCGACCGCTGCCCTTCCGCTTTATCCGGACCATCACGGATCGAAAGGCTACCCGTCTCTCCTACCAAGGAATGAGTAAGGAGTTCGAGGGGTTATCCGACGTTGGAGTGGGGAACAAGCCATGGAACGAATCAACGCATACCGGCGGGATGGCCGGCTTTCGCTAGAGCGGCAGGATCCGGACGACGAGGAGGTGGAGGTGGAGCTCCTTCCCGGGACCCGGCTGGAGCGGAGCGCCTTCGGCGAGCTCCGCTTCTACCACCGGCATCAGCCGTTCGGTCAAACCCTGCACACCGCCATTCAGCTCGGTTGGTGCCGGCTGCTGGACGCCGCGGCCGAGGACGAGGACTCCGCCGACTCCTCATCCTGCAGCTCGGGCGCCTGACGCCCCCTAACAAGGGACCGGGGCTTCGCCCTCCGCTGCCCCGTCCGCCTCTTCGGTATCGGAGAGGCGGCACCAACCAAGCTGGATCGCCTGATCGGGGTGCACGCCATACGGTCCATCTGCGTAAAGCAGCAGGTTACCTACTGCGGATCGTCCTACCCGTACCTCGTCGCGGCAATGAAGTACCACGTTATCCCCCACGGGCTGGTTCTCAGCCTCTAGTCTGTAGGTCCAACCGGCCCCCTGACGGATCCGGTAGCACTTGATCTCTTTCATAGCGTCCAGTCGATCTAAATGTTCACCAGGCGGCATTTTGACCTATTTTCCCCAGCTTGTATCTAAAATTAATCTAAATACAAGCCAGGGGTTGCGCTATGTGATGACAGTCAAGCTTTGTTTTCACTACTCTTGACGGATGAAATGGCGCTTTTTGTACCGTTCGGGCCGTTGCGGAGTACCCCTCGCAGTCGTCCCAGGAGGTAGGTCATCAGCCCGGGTGTGAGGGGCTGCCCTGCGAGGATCGATGCCGCCAGGTGGGTAGCGCGGGGCCGGCAGATGCCATGCTCATACAGCGCGCCGGCCCAGTCGTAGGTGAGGCCCTGGAGTCGCGCCGCCCCGTTGAAGGTCCCGGCATAGAGCGCGTGGACCCGGCGGGAATACTGGGTGGGCACGCCCTCGACCAGGCATTCGGCCGCCAGGAT
>JAJFMS010001136.1 GCA_020696885.1 Armatimonadota bacterium
CTTGAAGCCTAGCGCCGCCGGCCGTACTACCCCCGGGATCGCCACCACGTCGTAGAGCTCGGTTACGGAGCCCTCAATGCGGAGCCAGTGGCGCACCTCGCCGGTGGGAAGGTGGATCACACGCAGGCCGCATTCCGCCTCCACCTGGCGCTGCGCCAGGTTCTCGTCCAGCCGCAGCCCGGAGAAGGTGGCCTGCCGGGGCTTGGAAAGCCCCACGATCGCGTAGTCCCCCACAAAGGTCATCCCGCGCAGGTAACCGGGGCAGAAGGTCAGCGGCTGGAACTCCCCGGAGGCCGGGCTGACCGTGCCGAACCACCCCTCGCCGGAGTTGTGCACGTACAGCTTGCCCTGGTGCAGCCGCGGCGAGTGGGGCATGGAGAAGCCGCGCGCCACGATCTCCCCGCTGGGGACGTCGATGATCACGCCGCCGTCCTTCCGCTGCTCCCGCCAGCCCTCCTTCGTGTCGGTGGTGGAGCAGGCGGTGACGTACTTCGGGCGGCGCCCCTCGTCCAGCGCCAGCCCATTCAGGTGGCAGCGGTCCTCCGCTGTGAGCCGGCTGATGAACGGCGGTTTCCAGAGCGGCTTGAACGAGTCCCGCTCGCTCAGCGTCGCCAGGCAGCAGAACCGCGTGACGATGAACACCGGCCGCCCCTCCGCGTCCACCGCTACGTCATGCGTGTCGAGGTCCCCGGTGGTGTAGCCGACCCGCGGCACATAGAGCGCGTCGCAGCCCTGCCACTGATTACCGGCGCGCAGCGCGTTCTCGAACCGCCAGAGCTGGTAGAGCGAAGACATCCAGAGTGTGCCCTGATGGAAACACAGTCCCATCGAGCGGTTGAAGGTCCGCTCGAACACCGCCAGGTTCGGG
Source organism: Armatimonadota bacterium (assembly GCA_020696885.1). Next base: position 869 of record JAJFMS010001136.1, read on the forward strand.
CCGTTGCGTCCGATGAGGAACAGCTTACCCGCCTGGTAGGTGGTGAGCCCCAGGCTCACCCGGTGCTGTGCCAGGAACCCGGCAAACGCACCCGAGGCAGTAATGTTCACCCACGGCTCATCAGGGGTCGCCTGCGGGGTTTGCTCCGTCGACATACGGTTTGACCTTCAACGCAGAAAACGGCTCGCTTTTATCCACTCAACCTATCATCTCCAGCAGCCCCCGCCCCGACGATACAACTGCCCTCACGCCCCAGCCGTTGTCTTCGCGCAACTCGCCGCCGCCCCCATACCCTTTTCGCGGATTTCCGCGTGTTTCGCGGGCAGTTCCCTGGCTTCCCCTGTCACCTTGCCGCGTGTTCCGCGGGCAACTCCCCGGGTTCACCCCGATACCAGCGCCCCCGCATCGGCCCGGCACACACGGTTTCGCCCGGACCGCTTCGCTTCATAGAGCGCGTGGTCCGCGCGAGTCAGCAGCGGCGCCAGCTCGGTCTCATCCGGCCGCCGCCCTGCCACCCCGAAGCTGCAGGTAAATCGGAGCGCCCCGTCCGCGAGGGACACCGAGGACTCCTCCACACTCCGGCGCAGCCGCTCCGCCACCGCCAGGGCCGCCTCCTGGCCCGTGCCCGGCAGCAGCACCGCGAACTCCTCGCCGCCCATCCGCGCAACGCGATCGCCGATGCGGAGGTGCGGCTGGATGGTAGCCACCAGGATGCGGAGCACCGCGTCCCCCACGTCGTGACCATGCGCGTCGTTTACGTACTTGAAGTGATCGATGTCCAGGCAGATCAGGCTCACCGGCTGCTCCTGCTGGCAGGCGTCGGCAAACACCGGCACCGCCTCCCGCTGCAGCCCGCGCCGGTTGAGCGCTCCGGTCAGCGAGTCGCGCAGCAGCTCCTCTTCCAGGCGATCCACGTGCCCCTGGAGCTCGGAGCTCAGCCGGGACCACACCATCATCATCAGGCTCACGCCGATCGCGGCATGCAGCGCCTGAAAACCCAGCAGGCCGTAGGGAAACACCAGCCCCGGCCCAAATGGCCCGGTCAGCCGGCCGAACGCCGTCACCCCCGCCGCGCGCAGCCCCGCCAGGAGCGCCAGCAGGAGCATGAGACGGGCGGTCACCCGATGGGCGCGCATCGACCACAATTGCGGGGATCGAACCAGTTGCAGACCGGTATCCAGCGCGGTCGCAGACACCAGCGCGATGACGACCCCGGTCCGAAACTGCATCGGCACGCCGGTCCATTCGGCCAGCGAGTCCAGGGTCAGCCACACCAGGCCCAGTCCCAGGTATCGGCGCAGCGGAAACTCGCGCTCCAGGTAGCGGGAGATCCCCGCGCGCAAGCAGACGATGCCCGCCAACGCCGTGAGATGGGTCAGCACCCAGGGGAGCCAGGGCGCCAGCATCTCCCGCCAGGTCACCTCCAGCGGCACCAGGCCCACCAGCAACCCGGCGCAGCTCCACAGGTCCAGCCCCTCATAACGCCGCTGCGAGCGGGCCGCCAGCAGCAGGGCCAGGCTCAAAATCAGGGTGGTAGTGCTGTAGCCCACCAGCAGCGTGCGTTGATCGAGCATTCCTTCCCAACCTACCCCACCGGCGTATTCCGTCGCGGACGTACCTTCGAAACCGGTGTCTGCAAGTTCCGGGCCGCTCGCGCTGCC
>JAJFMS010001137.1 GCA_020696885.1 Armatimonadota bacterium
TCGCCGCGGTGGATCTCCCCCCGTACCAGGCGCTCAACGCGGCCGCCTACCAGTTCCGCCTCCACGTGGTCAACAAGCCGCCGAAGGCCGGCGAGAAGTAAGACGGGCGCGACCCGTGCCCGGCCAAACGGCGAAGACGGCGCCTTACGATCCCCCCTCGTAATACGTGCTGCGTGATGCGTAAGGAACCGCTCCCGGGTGCTGGCCGTTACGCATTACGGATCACGCATTACCCACTCAGATAGTCTCACCCGCTCCAGAACTACTTGATCGCACGGATCGTGGATCGCACGCAAGTAGACCTCGCACATAGCCGCGAACACCGGAAGTCGTGTAGAATCACGACGATCATGCGTAAGGACAGCCGCCACCTCCAGGCGTTCAAGGAGCACTTCAACCTCGTCGGGCTCTCGACCGCCGCTGCGGTGTCGGCAGCGCTGCTCAACCCCCTCCCGCTGCTGGTAGGACTGGTGGCCGAAGCCGCCTACCTCCTCTTCGTGCCGGACTCTCGTTGGTACGACACGCGCCTCTCTCGCAAGCACGACGCAGAGGTCGAGGCGCGCCGCAGCCAGCTCAAAGCAGAAGTACTGCCCACCCTCCGAGCGGAGCTGCAAGAGCGGTTCCAGCGCCTGGAGACCACGCGGGCGCAGATTGCGGAACACCCCACCAGTCACGAGAGCTGGTTCGCGCAGATCCTCCGGAAGCTGGACTACCTGCTGGAGAAGTACCTGCTCTTCGGCAGCCGCGAGGCGCAGTTCCGGAAGTACCTCGATTCCGTGCTTCACGAGGTCCGGCTGGAAAACCGCCTCCCGGCGGAGAAGCTGGGCTTCATCATCGAGGTGACGGACCGCGGCCCGAACCGCCGGGTGCGCGGGCGCGCGAACGACCGGGCCGCCAGCGACTCCGTGCCGCCCGAGGAAGCCGCCCTACCACGAGATCCGGCGGATCGGTGGGTACGTCTCACCATCGACGAGATCCAGAGCCACTACCGGCAGGAAGCGAACGAGGTGCGGGCACAGCGCCAGGAGGAGTCGGACCCCAACACACAGGCCGTGCTCGACAAGCGACTGGAAGTACTGGAGCGGCGCGCGGAAGGCATCGGCAAGATCGGGCGGATCCTGCTGAACCTCAGCCAGCAGCTCCGGCTGCTGGAGGACACCTTCGGCCTGATCAACGACGAGATCCGCGCCCGCTCGCCCGAGCAGGTGCTCTCCGAGATCGAGGAAGTGGTGGGGCAGACGGAGTCGATGACCCGGCTGCTGGAAGAGATCGCCCCGTACGAGCAGATGATCGCCCGGCTCAAGACCTGACGCCCGCCCGGCGGCCCGGAGGAACCCCGGGGCCGCACGTGCCAACATGGGGCCGGAAACTCCGCGGCTGCGCCGCGGGCGAGATGGACCCGGTGAGAGAACAACCCTTGCAGACCATACGCGCGCGCGCTCCGGTGCGCTTCTGTGACCTCGGCGGCTGGACAGATACGCGCATCGTGCCCAGCGGCAACGTGCTCAACTTCACGGCCAGCCTCTACACGCACGTCACGCTCCAGGTGGGCGCCTTCGCCGGCATCACTATCGAGAGCTTCGACACGGACGAGCAGGAGCAGATCCGGGACATCCGCCAGATCGAGTACAACAGCGTCCTGGACCTGTTCAAGGCCGCCGTCAAGCGCTCCGGCATCAAGCGCGGGGTGCGCATCCTCGTGCGCTCGGACGCCCCTCCCGGCAGCGGCCTCGGCTCCTCGGCGGCGCTGGGCGTGGCCACAATGGCGGCGCTGGCCCACTACCTGCAGTGGCACCTCCTCCCCTACGAGGTAGCGCGGGAATCCCAGGCGCTCGAAGCGGAGGAGTTGGGGCTGGAGTGCGGGGTCCAGGACCAGCTTGCCTCGGCGTACGGCGGCGTGAACTACATGGAGGTCAACTACCCCCATGCGCGCGTCTCCCCGGTGCCGCTCGACATCGCCACCCAGTGCGAGCTGGAGGACCGGTTCGTCCTGGTCTACACCGGCCGCTCCCACTTCTCCAGCGAGATGCACCGGAAGGTGATCTCCGAGTACGAGGCCGGACACAACGTGCCCCAGTTCCAGAAGCTGGCCGAGTGCGCCGTCCGCAGCAAGGAAGCCCTACTCTCCGGCGACCTGGTAGCGTTCGCCGAAGCGATGAATGACAACTGGGAAGCCCAGAAAGCGCTCCATCCGGACATCACCACCCCGGAGATCGAAGCCCTCTATGAGAAGTCACTGGCGGCGGGAGCCGTCGGCTTCAAGGCCAACGGCGCCGGCGGCGGCGGCACCGTAACGATCCTCGCACAGCGCAACCGGGACCACCTGGTCCGCCACGCCGTCGAGGACCTCGGAATGACGGTGCTCCCCTCCAAGCTGGACTCCACCGGCCTGCGAGTCTGGGAGACCCGATAGGCTCGCGGAAGGGATGACGGCCGTCTTCCCTTCCGCTTGAGTCCCGCGGTAAGGCGGGTGGGCCGGCCTGCCTGTATACGGGACTACTCGCGCTCCGCAGCGTACGCCGCACTTTGAGCCTGACAGGGCCACTCCCCACCGGTTGCCTGGCCGGCGTAACTCCGCACTTCACTGGGTACAGTGGGAGCGAAGGATAAACGAACGGCCCGCACGGCGCGGCGCCCCGGGAAACCGGGCTGCTGAAGCAGGATGCAGGGCCGGAGGGAGATTGGGGGAGAAGCGATGAAACGGCTATTGCTGGCAGGGCTGCTGGCCGCCGGGACGATGTCCGGGCTCCAGGCATGTCCGCAGGCGGATACTATCTACCGCTCCGACCAGGCGGTGCTGACCGACAACCTGGGCGGTCCGGTCTATACCGACATGCCGGTGTCGGAAGAGCTGATCACGGCGCAGTTAGAGGGTTACCTCGAGCCCAGCAGCATCGGGTTGGTGGATCTGACCACTGCCCAGAGCGGCCCCGGGACCGCGATGCGCCTGGTGGGTCGGATAACCGGCGACACCAACCGGAGGTCCAACCGGAAGCTGCACATCCGTTCGAACGGCTATGGCTGGACGATCAACGCACCGGACAACGTGCTGAGCGTAGGGTTGCGCGGCGAGCGGCTTTCGGTCCACGACCTCCACGAAGGGGACTGGGTGGTGGCGGAAGGGACGCAGATCGGCAACTCGCGGATCCGCGCACTGGCGATCCGGAAGCTTGGAGATGACGAGGCCGGCTATCGGCAGTCTAACTTCTTCATGCCGTCCATGACGGGCGGCTACGCGGTGAGCATTACCACCGGACCGGACTTCCGGATGCAGGCGCAGGAGAGCATCCTGGGCGTCCGGAGCCAGGTGGCCGGCGAGCGCCAGGAGATCTACGGCGCACCGCGCCGGTAACGTCCCAGACGCCCAACGACTTACCCGCGGCGCCGCTTCGATGGCGGCGCCGCGGGCACGTACGGCAGGCGCCAGCGAGTCACCTGCGCGAGGAACCGGTCTGCGGCAGCGCTGTCCTCGAACGCCCGGCGCGGGATGACGATCGCGTGGTTCGGGCCGCGCTTGAGCAGGATCAGGTTCGGCAGCCCCTCCAGCTCCGTGATGGCGGACCACTCCACGCGGCCCTGCCCAATGCCTGCCGTCAGGGACCAGATCCCCCGCGGTGAGAAGTAGATGGTCTGGTCCGCCAGCACGCCGGGAGACGAGCGCGCCTGGCGGACGGACAGCCAGATGATGAGCCAGGGACAGCCCACCATTCCCAGCACGGCGCCGACCGCCGCCCCGGTCCAACCCGCCATCGATCCGCCGATACCGGCAAACACCAGCCCCAGGCAGGCCAGGGCCAGCAGCATCTGCGGCCTCCACCGCATGTGGTGCCGGAAGTAACCGGATAGGTCGGAAGGCTCGAGCCGGAAGCGCACCTCGAGCCGCTCCGGCCCGAGGGCCTCGGTCATCTCCTCATCGACAGTGGCGACTGACGGGGGCGAAGCCTTCGCCATGAGCCAGTACTGGCGGGCCAACTCCGTGAACCGCTGAGCTTCCGAGGGCGTGCCGAAGCAGCGCCAGGGAGCCGCGATCACACTGAGCGGTCCGAGGCTGGTCAGCGTGGGCTGCCCGGGGGCACCGATCGCGGGCACCGAGTGCCGCTCCCGGGGGGGCGCAGCCCCGGTGGCACGACGAGGGCGTCAGGGGTAACGGTGATCCAGCTTGGGTCGAGCACCCCGGGCAGCTTGCTGAGCTGCTGCGCCGTTGCCTTCGGCTGGTTCCAGAGCGCGAAGGGCCACATCATCGTGATGGCCACAAGCGGGATCGCGATGGAGACGCCCGCGTTCTCGCCCAGGAAGCGCCAGAGTACCACCGCCAGGAGCACGCTGGCGACCACACAGCCGGCCCAGCGCAGGAAGAACCGGCGACGCGCCACCGGATCGCCCCAGCGCCGGTACCGGAGCGCGGCCACGAGATCGGCCTCGGTGAGTTGGTAGTTAGCGGTGAGCGTTAGCGGCGGTTCGTGCGACATCGACGTCCCAGACGGCAAAAGGCGGGTGCGACTCGTGCCACACCCGCCGTTCAGTTTACCAGCAGCAGCCGGTTATCCGGCCGAGCTGAAGAAGCTCCGCTGCCACGCCACCAGCGCCACCCCCGCACCCACCACCGTGTTCGCCCAGAGCCACGGCAGCGCGTGCGCCGGAACCACGCCCGGGAACGGCACGTGGCCCTGGAAGGCGTCCCAGCCCAGGTGCACCGCCACGCCCAGCGCCATCATCCCCACGAAGCGGTAGACCGCCTTACCCTCCACCTCCCACAGGAGGTAGAGCGGGATCAGCGCGCTGTGGAGCAGGATATTCGCCGGCGAGGAAAAGCCCAGCCAACCAAAAACCATGTCAGGTCCCAGCATCCCCAGCGCAAAGCCCAGCGGCGCAATCGGGAACCGGGCCAGGCCACCGAAGCGACCGCGGAAGAGGCCCAGCGCCACACCGGAGATCGCGAAGCCGAGAGCCAGGAGCACCTTCGCCAGGGAGGCCTGGTGCGCCTCGCCGGCCAGCGAAACGCTCCTGGCCGCGCTTAGCACCCCG
>JAJFMS010001138.1 GCA_020696885.1 Armatimonadota bacterium
TAAGCGATCCTCATCCTGGAGCACTTCCAACCATGGCTCGTTGTCCCGGATGGTCAGCGCCACAAGCCGCTTCTCCAGGAGCTGCCAGGGGGTATCCTCCTCGCTTCCGTAGCACCAGAAGAAGCCGACGCTCCAGCCGCCAAGCATGGCCACGCAGTTCATCCGGTCCCCGAACGGATGCTCCCGGTCTACCATCTGCTCCAGAGCTTGGAGCGCCTGCCGGCTGGTGGGATCGAACTGCCGGGCGCTGTAGTCGTCGGCGCTGGCGTCGTGGGCTTGGAGCCACTGCTGGATGTGGGGCGGTCCGAATTTGAAGAGTGCTTCTACGGGCGGCGGGCACTGGTAGGGTTCGGCGAAGAGACGTTGGCCATCGGGCGCCTCCGGAAGAACGGCGGCCGGGTCGTGCACCACCTCCACCTGCGCAAAGCGCTCGCTGTCTTCCTGGCAGAGGTAGAGGCTAATCACGCCCTCAAGCCCAAGCGGGTTGTGCGGCAGAAACCGCGTATCGAAGGAGAGCCAGTGCTCCCACTGCCCGGCGGGAGGCGGCGCCACCCCCGACCCTTTCCAGACCGCGGCATACTCCGCGCCCGCCTCCTTCAGCAGCGTCGCCGGGCGGGCCATCCGCCGCGCCTCCGCCAGTAGCTCATTGGCGGTCATCGAAGCGCCTGCCTTGGGCGTGGTCGCGGCGGTGGGTCTGGCTCCCTGTCCGTGCTTGGCCTTCTTCCAGGCTTCTTTGTGACGCTGCTTGACCCGCTCGAGAAGCGCGCCCAGGCTGGGGGGGCCGTCCAGAACCATCTCTTGCACGAGAAGCTGAACGGGAGGGTCGTCTGTGCGGGTGTCGATGAGCCAGTAGTTCTCCGCGGCATGCCCGATGACGAAGCTGTGAGGCGGCAGATCCCGTCCGAGGCGCTGGCGGGCGGCCTCCTGCACCTGGGTGAGCGCGGCGGGGTCCAGCAAGAACTCTCTCAGGCTCTGGTTTGCGCCCGAACGCGGAGCGGGCGGCCATTCCCGCAGCGCAGTGGGTAAGCTGCCGACGATGCGTCGGTAGGCCGACGGCAGTTTCAGGCCCAGCGCCTGCTCGATCTCAGCCAACTGCTCCTCAGTCATCGCGCGCCTCCGTTTCCTGCCCTACAAACGACAATCAGCACATCGGACCGCCAATGTCCTTCACGGAGGTCCTGTGCCCTGTGACCCCGCTCGGCTGTGGCACCACCCCACACCGCTGTCCAGAGAGTCACTGCCGGACCGCTGCCTCTCGTTACACCAGCCGTTGCCGCTGCGCCGAGTACCCCTGGGTTAGATTCAATGACACGTCTCTTTAGCTGTAGAAGGAGATGACCGCCTTGCCGATCCCCACAGCGTGGGCGATGCAGGCGGCGTATGCTTCCCGCGCTTTCTGAATGTCCTCGTCAGCGGGATAGGACCGGTCGAGGGAGGCGAGGTGCTCCGCTTCTCGCCGCACCTCTGCAGCGTCTAGAAAGCTGCTGAACGGGAAGTCCTGGTTGGCGGGAATGTCAATTGGGAGCCGGGGCTGTTGGAAGGGAGAGTGTAGCTCCAGCGGCTCCAAGTCCGCGATTAGGTCTTCGCCGGGCAACCATTCGCCTTCCACCTGGCAGAGGAGCTTCAAGGCGTATCCGTATTGGTGCGAGGGCCGCGCTCCCGACGCTTCCCCGGCGACAATCTGCCGGAGTGCTTCACCGAGTGAGGGGTCGCCATCCTGGAGCTTGTGCTCGAACTGGTCCGGCTCCGCCGTCTGGACTCGCTCGAGGATGGATAGATCGTGCTCCGCGACGATGCGACGCAGGGCGTCGAGATCGACCGCAAAGAATGAGGCTGCGTAAGGGGGCACCTCGGCTGCTCTTCCGCACGGCCCTGCCCGTAGCGCCAGAATTGGACCGGCCATTGGAGCGCGTGCCGGCGACCCGCTGAGCCCGTAGGGTGCACGCCGATCGATCAGCCGCGCAGCTCGAACACGATGAGACGCTCGTTCTCCAGGATGCACCGGTGGTCGGAGCGGAGGTGGGAGTGCAGTCCCAGGTACTGGTGGAGCCACCAGTAGGCGGGCCAGCCGATCACGATGTGGGTCGCCCCGAGGCGTCGAAGCCTCGCCAACTCGTCTATCGCTGCCCTGTCGTCAGCGGGCGGGCCGCCGTAATGGCCGTCCCGTTCGGGGAACTGGAACCGGCGCCGGCCGGCGAGTTCCGGCCCGATCCCCCACTGGTCCTCGTCCACCAGCACGAAGCCTGCCGCGGGTGGGATCGCCTCCAGCAACTCGTTCCGGGACTGGGAGAGACGCGTCTCCCAGGGGATCGCGTTCCGGTCGCCGAACACGGGCGCGAACAACTCGGCCACTCCCGTGCTCACCGCCGGATCCCGCAGCGCGGGAGGGAGACGGGAGAGGGTCCAGCGATCGCCCAGCACTACCCAGGTCTGCCCGTTCGAGTGAGGCCAGGTGAGCGCCGCACAGCCCAGACCGGTCTCCTCCGCCATGCCGGCGAAGGTCTCCAGGCGATAGGTGGAACAACC
>JAJFMS010001139.1 GCA_020696885.1 Armatimonadota bacterium
GGGTTGCGCGCTCCCGACTCGCCCACGCACGTTGGAATGCCGATCGAGAAACGCAGCCGTCTCGCGCGCCCGAGAAAGGACCTCCGCCGTTAAGGTGCGAACTTCCTGGCGGCAGGACGCGCCGGGGTGAGCCCGGCGATCGGAGGAGCGGACGATGAAACGGCGTACCCTGATGGCCCTGGCGGGCCTGGCTCTGGTAACCGTAGCGATGCGCGCGCCGGCGCAGACTCCGGTGCGCATCGAGAAGGACGTCGACTACCTGGGTGCGGACCGCGCCGAGAAGTGCGACCTCTACCTCCCTGCCGACCCTCCCGCCGGCAAGCGGTTCCCCGCGGTAGTGATCATTCACGGCGGCGGCTTCACCGGCGGCGACAAGGGCGCCGCCCGGGAGCAGAACATCGGCAACACCCTGGCCGCCAACGGCTACGTGGGGATGAGCATCAACTACGTCCTCGCCGCCGCCGGCAAGCCGACCTGGCCCCAGAACCTCCACGAGTGTAAGACGGCGGTCCGCTGGCTGCGGAAGAACGCGGAGCGGCTGCACGTAGACCCGAACCGCATCGGTACCATCGGCGGGTCGGCCGGTGGCCACCTCGCCACCATGCTGGCACTCACCGGCCCGGACGCAAAGCTGGACCCCGCCGGCCCCTACGGTGAGTATTCCTGCCGCGTACGCTGCGCCGTGGATCTGTACGGCCCCGCCGAGCTGACGAAGCCCACCGCCATGATCGCCGGCACCCCGGAGCAGGCGCCGGACCTGTATAAGCAGGCGTCCCCAATCACCCACGCCACGAAGGATGACCCGCCGGTGCTCATCCTCCACGGCACCGCGGACAAAACGGTCCCCTACCAGCAGTCCGAGCTGCTCGCCTCCGTCCTCAAGAAGGTCGGGATCAAGCACGAGCTGATGCTCATCGCAGGTGCGCCGCACACCTTCCACCTCCAGCCGAAGCAGCAAGACCTGCGGCCGGTGGTACTCGGCTTCTTCGACCAGCACCTGAAGCACGCTCCGGCGAAGTAACTCTGCGACCGGGAGGGGACGACCCACCGCCACGGTAGCCGTCAGGGAGAAGAAGCTCGCCTCGCCGGTCTAACGCGGAGCCTCACTACAGGTCGGAGAGGTGCTCCAGCTTTCCGGTGCTGTCCCCTACTGTTTCCGAGCGGACTCCCATTCGGTCCAGGAGCGAGAGGTACAGGTTCGTGATCGGGGTATCGGCGGCGAAGCGGACATGCCGGCCGGGATGGAGGCCGCCGCCGCGTCCGGCGAGGAGGATCGGCAGGTCCTCATGCGTGTGCTCGTTCCCGTCCCCCAGCCCGCTGCCGTAGACCACCATCGTGTGATCGAGCAGCGAGCCGTCGCCATCCGGGGTGTTCTTCAGCCGCCCCAGGTAATAGCCGAACAGCTCCGTGTGTAGCGCGTTGATCCGCGCTACCTTCGCGATCCAATCCGGGTTGTTCCGGTGGTGGGTGAGCGGGTGGTGCGGATCCGGAATGCCGATCTCCGGGTAGACGCGCAGGCTGCCTTCGCGGCCGACCATCAGGGTCGAGACCCGGGTGAGGTCCGCCTGGAACGCCAGGAGCTGCAGGTCGTACATCAGCTTCAGGTACTCGTCGAAGGCGATCGGGATGCCGGCCGGCTTCTCCACCTGCGGCAGGAGCTCGCGGTTCTCCGTCTCCGCGCCCTGGATCCGCCGCTCGATCTCGCGGATGGCGGTGAGATACTCGTCCAGCTTGCGTCGGTCGGCCGCGCCCACGGTTCCGATCAGGGCGCGCGTATCCTCCCGCACCAGATCCAGGATGCTCTTCCGATACTGCTCGCGCCGTGCGCGCACGGCAGGGTCCTGACCGGGATCGCTGGTGCCGAAGAGACGCTCGAACACGAGGCGCGGGTTCATCTCCGGAGGCAGCGGGGTGGAAGGGCTGCGCCAGGAGATGCTGTTGGTGTAGGCACAGCTATACCCGGAGTCGCAGTTGCCGACGGTGCGCGCATCCTCACACCCCAGCTCCAGCGAGGCCAGCCGCGTCTGCGAGGAAACGGTTCGCGCGACGATCTGGTCCGCGGAGACGCCCGCCTGGATGTCCGCCCCCGCCGTCTTCTTGCAATGCACGCCGGTGAGGTAACTGGCGCCCGCGCGGGCGTGGTCGCCCGGCCCATCGCCCAGGGCGTTGCCGTTGCGATCGCATAAGCCGGAGAGCACGAGGAAGTCTTCGCGATAAGCGGCCAACGGCTTGAGGGTGGGGGTTAGCGCGTAGCCGCGGCCGGTTTCGGCCGGGCTCCAGGCTTCCTTGATGACGCCGTTCGGGACGTAGACAAACGCCAGCCGCACCGGTCGCGCACCGCCGGTTGCCGCATGGGCCGGGGTCATTGCATCCAACAGCGGCAGGGCAATGCTCGCGCCGGCGCCGCGCAGCAGCATGCGGCGAGAAAGGGCGGCTTTCGAGTTGAACATGGTCATCGTTCCAAAAGCGGGCCGTCGATGGCCCAGCAGATCCCGAGATCGGCATCTATCTATTCGCCCCGCA
>JAJFMS010000082.1 GCA_020696885.1 Armatimonadota bacterium
GGCCGCACCAGTACCCATTACTCCATCACTCCATCACTCCATCACTCCATCCCCGTCACTAACCCCTACCGCCGCGGAGGCCCATCTTCGCGCGCACTTCCACCAGGGTGGCGGAGGCGATCTTCCGGGCGCGCTCGGCGCCGTGCTCCAGAGCCTCCCACACGCGGTCCGGGTGCGCGGCCAGCTCCTCACGCCGGGCGCGGATCGGCGCTAGCTCAGCCACGATCGCGTCACCCACCGCCGGCTTCAGCTCGCTGTAGCGCAGCGTGCCGGCCTCGTACTCGCCTTTGAAGTGGGCCACCTGCTCCGCGGAGCCGAACGCCTCCAGCAGCGTGAACAGGTTCTTCACGCCCGGGCTCATCTCGCCCGCGTCCTCCGGGCCGGTATCCGTCACCGCCCGCGCGATCTTCTTGCGCATCTCCTGGTCCGTCTCGGAGAGGCTGATGAAGCTGCCGGGGATGCTCTTGCTCATCTTGCGCGTGGGCTCGTTGAGCGCCATCACCCGCGCGGCGGGCGTCAGTTCCGCCTGCGGCTCCGGGAAGGTGCGGCCGAACTGGTGGTTGAACCGCCGGGCCACCTCCCGGGTCAGCTCCAGGTGCTGGAGCTGGTCCTCCCCCACCGGCACGATCGGGGCCTTGTACAGCAGGATGTCCGCGGCCTGGAGCACCGGATAGGTGAAGAGGCCGGCGTTGACGTAGTCCGCGCGCTCGCTCTTCTCCTTGAACTGGGTCATCCGCTCCAGCGCGCCCATGGACGTCTGCGCGTTGAAGATCCAGGCCAGCTCCGTATGCTCCGGCACATACGATTGCGCGAAGAAGACGCTCTTCTCCGGATCGATCCCCGAGGCGAGAATGTCCAGCGCCGCGTCGTAGACCCGCTGGATCATCTCCTTCGGCTTGTACGGCACGGTGATCGCGTGGTAGTCCACGATGCAGAAGTAGCTTTCGTACTGCTCCTGCAGGCGCACCCAGTTCCGGATGGCGCCCACGTAGTTGCCGATGTGGATCGTTCCGGTGGGTTGGACGCCGCTGAATACTCGGGGGGCAATCGCCATTACTCGTCTCGCTTCACTTCCAGGGAGAGGTCGGTCTCCCACGGCGCGGCCATGTTCTCCGGCAGCACGCCGTCCCAGCCGTGGTAGGCATCCAGGTTGTCGCGCGTCACCGGCTGCGCGGGGAGCTCCACGGCGGAGGGCGTGGCCTTGTTGCTGATGATCCGCCACGCCATCCGCCCGGCGCGATCGCCCAGCCAGTTCGGCAGCGGCTCCAGCACCAGCTCGAGCGGGCTGTCGGACTTGCGCAGCTCTTCGATCAACGCGGGCCGGCCGCCGTAGGTGATTACCAGCGGCTTCCCGGCCCGTTTGCGGGCTGCGGCTACCACCGCCGTTCCGGCCAGGGGATTGAGCGCCACCACCGCGTCGAGGCCCGACACGGCCAGGAGCCGCTGGGCGGCGCCGGCCTGCTCGCTCTCCTCCCGGGCGGTCTGCTCCGCGGCGACCTTGATGCTGGGATACTTCTCTTTCAGGTAGGCCTGGAACGCCTGGAGCCGCTTCTTCTCGCCGGGAGTGCGCGCTCCGGAGATCACGCCCACCTTGCCGCCGGAGGTCAGCTTCTTGCCCAGGTAGTCCGCCAGGAGCTTTCCGGCCAGCTCGTGATTGAACGCCACGGCGGACGAGACGTCCACGTTCTCCAGCGGGCGCTCCAACAGCACTACGTACACGTTCTGCTCGATCGCCTTTTCAATGGCGGGGCGCACGATGTCCGGATCGACCGGGCTCACCACGATGACGCTGACCTTGCGCTGGAGGGCCTGCTCGATGGCGCCCACCTGCTCGCTGGCCTTGCCCTTGGCGTCCGTGGCGATCACCTCGATCTGCCGCTCCGCGGCGACTTTCTCGAGGCTCTTGGTGACCGCCTGGTAGAACGGCGACGTGCTCTCCGGCAGCACGAGGCCGATCTTAACGCCGGCCGGCGCGACGTCCTTCTCTTTCTTCTTCTTACAACCCGGAGCCGCGACCAGGACGGCCGCGCCACCTATCAATACAAGACGGCGATTCACCAGTTGACTCCTGCGGGCGGGTGGCCGGGGTGACGTGAAGGCGGCCGAAAGGCTACCAGTTCCCAGCATACCTGCGAGGGGGATGTCGGCCGGAGCCGACAAGCGCTTCATTTTACCATGTCCGGCCCCACGCATCGCGAGCAGCCGAGTTCGCCGCGAGAAGGCGAGGCGGGGGCCATTGTTGAACCGTCTGACAGAACGGAACGGAGAGAGACCATGAGACGGATTCTGGTAGGCTTCGACGGCTCCGAAGCGGCGCGCCGTGCGTTGGATCAGGCGTGTGGCCTGGCCCGGCAATTCGGGGCAGCGCTCACCGTGCTTACCGGCGCGGCAGACCGCATCGATCTCCGGCAGGCCGGGACGCACCCGGCGCTCGACTTCGAGCCGGGACGTCAGCTCGCGGAGGAGGGTGCGCGCCTGGCCCGGGAGCGCGGCGTGTCCCCGGTGGAAGCGCGCACCTCCATCGAGGCGCCGGACGATGCGCTCGTGCTTGAGGCACATGATGGCTACGATCTCGTGGTGGTGGGACACCAGGGCGCCGGCGGGCTCCGAGAGCGGCTGCTCGGCAGCGTTGCGAAGTCGGTGGTGGACCGGGCGCCCTGTTCCGTGCTCGTGGCTCGTTAGTCAGCCCGGCTAACTGCTGCCGTGCCCCACCGGGCGGGGCAGGTGGGGCCAGCCGCCCCGGCGCGGGGGTTTTTCGCCGGCCGTGAGTGCGTTCCGCACCATCAGGTACTCCATCAGGTTCTCCAGGGTCAACAAGCCCACCAGCCGCCCCGCATCCAGCACCGAAAGGGTCCCGCGGCCTTCGTCGTCCATCCGCTGGTAGGCGGCTCGCAGGCTCTCGGCGGGGCTCACGCCCGCCGCGGCCGGCGTCATCACCTCGGACACCGTCGTCTCCGGCCCGCGCGCCGCGAGGGCGGCCAGCAGTGCGGAGCGATCCAGGAGGCCGACCACCTCCGTGCCCTGCAGCACCGGGAAGTCATGCTGGGTGCCCGCCAGCAGCAGTTGTACTACCCGGGCCAGCGGGTCCTCCGGCGCCAGTACCGTGTACTGGGTCATCATCGCGTCCCGAACCGGTACGCCTTCCAACAGCAGCTCGGCCTGGACCGAGTTCGCCTCCTCACCCGCCCCCACAAAGACGAAGAACGCCACGAAGAGCAGCATCGGGTTATAGACCAGCCCGACGAAACCGAACAACAGCGCCATCCCCTGCCCCACGTGGGCGGCGAGCTGCGTGGCGCGGAGGTAGTTCATCCGCTCCGCCAGGTAGGCGCGGAGCACGCGCCCGCCGTCCATCGGGAATGCCGGGAGCAGGTTAAAGGCGGCCAGGGTCGCGTTCACCCACATCAGCCGAATCGGCAGGCTGGTGTGCACGTGCCCCTCCAGGTCCCACGTCAGCGGGGCTCGCGTGCCGAACGCCGCCAGCAGGACCACGGCAATCACCACGTTCACCGCCGGTCCCGCCAGCGCGATCCAGAACTCCTGGTGCGGGTCCCGCGGGATGCGCTCGAGCCGGGCGATGCCCCCGATCGGGTACAGCGTAATGTCTCGCGTCTTGACCCCGAAGTGGCGAGCCGTGAGCGCATGCCCGAACTCGTGCAGCACTACACACGAGAACGCCAGGGCTACGAAGGCTACCCCGCTAAACGCGGCGGCCAGGGTGCCGCCGGTGGTTACCGGCAGCACCAGCAGCGCCGCCAGGAGCAGCAGCACCGTGGCATGGACGTACACCGTGATGCCGAAGAAAGTGCCGACCTGCCAGGACCACTTCATACCGATTACTCCCGTTTTCCCGTCCTCGGCGGACTACCTGACCAGGAGCACCGAGCACTGGGCTTGCTTCAGGATTCGGTCCGCCACGCTGCCGACCAGCAGACCCTCGATCAGCGAGATGCCTCGCGCTCCCGCGATGATCAGGTCTGCCTCCACGTGCTGCGCCAGCTTCAGGATCTCTTCCGCCGGATCGCCGCGGAGGATGGCCGGCTCGGCCTGTTTCCCACTCTTCCGGAGCCGCTCGCACAGCAGGCCGGTCAGGCTCTGTGCGTCCTCGTTCTCCTGCGTCTGTGCCGTGCGGACCGCCTCTTCATACTCCACGATGAACTCCGGCGCCACCAGCGCGTAGGGCTGGTAGGTGCGGACCACCTGCGCCACGTGAACCACGGCGCCTTCGGGCAGCGGTAGACGCGCCGCGAACTGCGCGGCCTTCTCAGCGTGCTCCGAGCCGTCCACCGCCAGCACCACGTGGCGCAGCTCGTGCCGGAGCTCGCGGGCGATCACCACGGAGCGCCGGGCGTGCTTCGCCACGTTGCGGGCCACGCTGCCCAGAAAGAAGCCGGCCAGCCCCGAAAGGCCCTTGGAGCCCAGGACCACCAGGTCCACGTCGAACTCATCGGCCGCCTGGATCAACTCGTACGCAATGGCGCCGCTCCGGGCGGTGCCGGCGGTGGTCAGCCCGTCCCGGCGCAGCCCCTCCGCGGCCTTCTCGGCGACGGATCGCCCCCACGCGTGCTCCCCGGTAACGAACCACTCCGGCATGGTCCATTCCGCGGCGGCGGTGACGGTGAGCACCTGGATGGAGGTTCCGGGCGCCAGCGGCAGCGCGCGCAGCAGCTTCTCGGCCTTGGCGGCTTCCTCGGAGCCGTCCGTCGCAAAGAGGATCTTTAGCGGGCGTGCCGGTGCACCTCCCGCCGCTTCGGCCTCCAGGCCGTCCCAGATTCGCTCGGCTACCGGTGTGTTCTCGCCTGTCTGTGTCATTGCGCGTGTCCTCCCGGCCCACGTCGGCCGAAAAAATAGCCCCACGAAACATCATACGACACTTCGCGGGGGCTAAACGTGGCCCTTGTAACCGCCCAGCCTACAGGGCTGGGCAGCGACTGCTCTCTCACACTACCAGGACGCCGTGAGTGCCCGCCGGTGTCTCAACTCTTCTTGGCCGGGTGACTCAATTTACCACTCCGGGGCCAACCAGCCGCTGCACGCCCCAGCCCGCCAGGAACGCCGCCCCACCGGCCAGCGTGCCGACGGCCAGCATCTCGAGCCCGCTCCGAAACCACGGCTGGCCCGTCACGCGGGTGCGCAGCGCTCCCACCAGGAACAGCAGGCACGCCGCGAGGAGCGCCGAGCCGCGAAAGGAGACCGGGGCCGGCACGGGCGCAAAGTATGGCAGCATCGGCACGAGCCCCGCTACCACAAACGTCACCCACGTCACGGCTCCGTGCAGCGCCGCATGACGCGTCTCGCCCCACTCGTCATAGAGCTGCGCCAGTTCCGTAGCCCGCTCGGACTTCATGCCCAGGTAGTTGCCCACCGCCATCGAGAGGCCGTCCGCCGCCAGGTTGGCCAGCCCCAGCGCAACGACTACCACCGGGCGAAAGCCGGCGCCCTGGACCCCGGCCACCACGGCAAAAGTGGTCACGATCCCGTCGTTTGCCGCGTACACGATGTCGCGAATGTAATGCCGCGCGAAGCCGTCCCAACCGCCATCCGGGCTGTGGTCTACTGGCACATAAGGCGGACGCTCTGGCTCACTCACGCTTCCCTCCGATATCCACGCGTCTGCGCGGCCCCTACCGATCCGGGCAAGGTCCTCCCTGAGCTCGGCTCCGGTCCCCACCCCCACCGCCGCCCCTCGCGTCGACCACTATTAGGGTGCCCGCGCCAGTAACCTGCGACGCGGTAGTGATGGCGCGGGGAGACAATCCGCCGGACAGCTAGAGGGCTGCGAACGGCCGCGGATACAGCTTCTGGATCGTCTTGCAGAGGATCCACTCGCGGTCGGAGTCGGTGAGCCAGCTCCATTCGGAGGTGTAAAGGCCCAGGGCGCGCCCGTAGCCGCACTGGTCTCGCACCAGCGGCCAGTCGGAGCCCCAGAGGCACCGCTCCGGCCCGAACGTCTCGAACACCCGGCGGAAGATCGACTCGGCCCGGCGGTACGGATAGGCCTCCTTCGACATCGCCCAGGGGTCGGTGATCTTTACGTACACCTGTGGGCTGCGCTCCAGCGCCAGCAGGTGCTGCAGCGCGTCGCCGTCCGGCCCTTCCTCCACCGGCGGCCAGGCCATGTGGTCGATGATCACCGGGACCGTCGGGAACCGCTCCAGCGGGGCGGCGAGCAGCGGGAGCTGATCCACGTGACCGAGGATGCAGATCGACGCGCCCAGCTCCGCGGCCTTCTCCCAGAGCGGGAACGTGGCCGGATCGCCCAGCCAGGTAGCGCTGCGATCGGCGCACGGCCGCAGCCGCACGCCGGAGAAGCCGCGCTCCCGCACCTCGTACTCGAGCTTCTGGGGCGCGTCCGGGGCCAACGGATCCACCAGGCAGACGCCCGCAAAGCGGTCCGGGAACCGCCGCAGCGCCTCGGCGGCGTAGGAGTTGTCCGTGCCGTAGTGGATCACCTGAACCAGCACCGCCCCGGCGATTCCGTGCGCGTCCAGGGTCTCGATCAGGTCCTCGGTGGTGGCGGACTCCGCCGGCGGCTGGGTGGTGAGCGGCGACCACGGATACCGCTCCGTGTCCAGGCTCCAGACGTGTACGTGTGGCTCGATGATCGTCATGGGTCTCGAAATTCGGGTATAGAGGTTGCGAACACCGGAAGACAGTAACGAGTAATTCGTGATGCGTAATGGAACCCTTACCGGCCGAACGAGTGATTCGTGCCCCGCCCTTCGGCTGCGGGCCTTTACGCATTACGTATCACGCCGACCCACCGGGGAGGTGTCCCGCCCGGAGTCGGGCAAACGAGCAGGGAGCAACTTCCCCCTGTGGATTCGCGAAACCGTGCCGATATCCTACCTGCGTTCCCTCGACCTCGGCAGGTTGGCTGGCCGGCAAACGTCATAACCCGATGAACATCAAGCTCGACTACGGCCAGGACGGCCTCGAAGTTCAGGTCCCGGACCCCAACCTGGAAGCAGTGCTCACGCTCAACTCCCTGGCCGCGCTGCCGGAGCCGGAGCGCGCCGTGAGTGAGGCGCTGAAGAAGCCGACCGGCTGCCCTCCCCTGGCGGCGCTCGCGCGGGGCAAGCAGTCGGCGTGCATCGTGATCTCGGACATCACTCGACCCGTCCCGAACCAGGTGATCCTGCCGCCGCTGCTCGCGCTGCTGGAAGTGAGCGGAATCCCGCGCGAAGGCATCACCATCCTCGTCGCCACCGGCACGCACCGCCCGAACACCCGGGAAGAGCTGGAGGCGATGGTCGGCCCGGTGATCCTGAACACCTACCGGGTGGAGAACCACGTGGCCACGGACCGGGACGCCCACCGGTACCTGGGGGAGACGGAGCGCGGCGTGCCGATCTGGGTGGATCGGCGGTTCCTGGACGCCGACGTCAAGATCTCCGTCGCCCTCATCGAGCCGCACTTCATGGCAGGCTATTCCGGTGGGAGGAAGTCGATCTGCCCCGGCATCTGCGCCATGGAGACGGTTCGGATCTGGCACGGGCCGCGGTTCATCGGCCACGAGCTTGCGGACAGCGGCTCCGTGGACGGCAACCCGGTGCATGAGGACAGCCTCTTCGTGGCCCGTAAAGCCGGCCTGGACATGATCTGCGACGTGACCCTGGACGAGAACCGCCAGATCACCGGGGTCTACGCCGGCGAAGTGGAAGCCGCCTGGCTCCGCGGCACCCGCGCCGCGGACACGATTGCGCGGTCGTTCCTCCGCCGGCCGGTGGACGTGGTCATCACCACCACTGCCGGCTACCCGCTGGATCTCACCTTCTACCAGGCCGTGAAGGGCATGGTGGGAGCGCTCCCCGCCGTGAAGCCGGGCGGCACGCTGATCGTGGTGGCCCGCTGCGCTGAAGGGATCGGCGGGAAGCACTTCACGGACACCCTGCTGGAGCTCGACAACCTGGACGCGTTCGTGGAAAAGACGCGCGACCCCGCCTTCTTCGTTCCGGACCAGTGGCAGCTCCACGAGCTGGCGAAGGCGGTGGAGAAGGCCGAGATCCTGATGTACACGGAGGGCATCGCCCCGGAGCTCCTCGCCCGGTGCTTCGTCTCGCCGGTCCCTTCCGTGGAGGAGGGCATCCGGCGCGCCCTGGAGCGACATGGCCCGCAGGCGCGGATCGCCGTGATCCCGAAAGGCCCGTACATTATCCCCGCTGTTTCTCGCGCGGTTTAGCCTTCGGGAGGGAAACGGAGGAGATGGGGAAACGGGGGAAACGGAGGGAACGGGGAGTGAAGTCCTCGTGACGTCATTTCCCGCATTTCCCCATCCATTTCCTCATTTCCCCACCGCTGGTGTGCTCTCGCGCCGATCCGGGTACAACCGGCTGTTACCCGGTAGTGCGACCGAGAGGCCATCAGCGTGAGCGTCAACATAACATCGAGGCGGCGGATCCATTGGGGCCGTCTGGCCTTCCACACGGTTGTGGCGCTGGTGGCCCTGTGGCTGGTCTGGGCTGGGCGCGCCATCTGGTTTCCGGTGGGCATCGCCTTCGTGATCGCGATGGTGCTGGACCCCACGGTCGACCGCCTGGAGAACCGCGGGCTCTCCCGGGGCGTAGCCACCGGGCTGGTCTTTCTGTTGTTCATTGCCGCCGCTACCGCCGCGGTGCTGCTGCTCTCGCCGGGGATCAGCGCGCAGGCCGGCGGGATGGCGCGAGACCTCAGCCGCCTGTTCCCCGATCCTGAGCGGCCGGACCTGGTGCCGGCCACGCA
>JAJFMS010000083.1 GCA_020696885.1 Armatimonadota bacterium
TGTGCAGATGGTAGGTCGCCAGCTTATGGTCCGACTCCTGGGTACTCATCCCACGCAGGATGGCGGCGTGCTTCATGAGCCGGGCGAACTTGGGGAAGTGCTCGCTGATGCGGATGCCGGAGACGGAGGTCTCAATGGTCCCGAACTCACCGCGGATGGTGGCGGGGGCGTCGGGCTTCGGGTCCCAGGTGTCGATGTGACTCGGCCCGCCGGCCATCCACAACAAGATGCAGGCCTTCGGCCGGGGCCGGTCCGGATCGGCGGCCGCCAGCCGGCCCAGCCAGCCGACGAGCGAGGTGCTCGCGGCCGCCGAAGCCAGGAATCCCCGGCGAGTCAACATCGGATTCATGCTCATCTCCGCAGCGCGGTCGCCCGGCGCTCAATGGTTCAGGGAAAACTCGCTGGTCAGCAGCAGCGCCCAGCCCAGCTCCCGGGCAGCCGTTTCGAGCGACCCGGTGCGAGCCGTATGGGTGCGGAATAACTGCTGCTCCCCTGCGGTGGGGCGCCGCGAGAGGATGGTCAGAAACAGGTCGGCGGCGACCTCCTCCTCCGGCCGGCCCGGCTTCGCCAGGCGCCCCGCCAGCGCGGCCACGCTGCGGCCGGCGAACTGGTCTGCGTTCATCTGCCGCAGCAGGTGCGGGATACCCCGCCGGTACGCGGTGGGGTCGGGATCGGCATCGTCGGAGAAGAACTGCACGAACTCGGCACGCGGATCGGCCTGGGCGCCTTTCCGGAGCCCGCCCGCCGGCGCGCCGAGAGCCACCACCAGCGAGTCGTACAACTGCCCGGGGGTGAGCACCTTCACCGGCATCCGCCCGAACAGCGCGGCTTGCGTTTCCGGCGCGTCACCGGGCCGGCTCGTACGCTGATAGGCACGGCTCAGCACGATCGCGCGGGTCAGGTACTTGTGATCGAACCCCGACTCCGTGAACCGGCGGGCGAGCAGGTCCAGCAGCTCGGGGTGCGACGGCGGGTTGGCGGAGTGCATATCATCGACCGGATTGACGATGCCGCGGCCGAACAGCCGCCACCACGTCCGGTTGGCCATTGCGCGGGCGAAATAGGGGTTCTTCCCGGACGTGAGCCAGGCGGCAAGCGCGGCGCGGTGAGTCGTCTGCCCGCTGGTGGGCGGCGCGGTGCCGTCCAGGAACGTCGGCGGGCGCGACTGGAACCCATCCGGGGCGCCGCTGTCCTTCAGGGAGTCCAGGGTGAGCGCGGGATTGTCCTGGAGCCCGAGGGTATAGACCTGCTTCGGCTTCCCCGGGGTCTGGACCTGGGTAAAGAACGCAGCCATGCCCCAGAAATCCTGCTGCTTCCACGAGACGAAGGGGTGATTGTGGCACTGGGCGCAGCTCAGCCGAACCCCCAGGAAGTAGCGAGAGGTGAGCTCAGTGAGGTCCGGCACGCTGCGCGGGAGGCGCCCCTCGATAAGGTAGCCGACGGCGGGGTTCTCGTCCGGCTTCCCGGTGGCCGTCAGGAGCTCGGTGGAGAGCCGGTCCCACGTGCCGACGTTGAACCGCTCCGCCAGCCACTTCCGGAGCCGGTCCGCCCGGGCCTGGCGATCGTCCCCCAGCAGAGGGATCAGGTAGCCCTGCCAGACATCACCCAGGTGGTCGCCATACCGCGGATCGTCCAGCAGCGCGTCGACCAGGCGAGCACGCCGGTCCGGCCGGGTGTCGGAGAGGAAGCGGACGGTCTGCTCCGCGGTGGGGATGACGCCGTGTAGATCGAGGTAGACGCGGCGTAGGTACTCCGCATCATCCGCCGGCACGGCTGCCGGAAGGTGCTCGGCCTTCAAACGGGCGTCGACCTGCTGGTCGATGAGGACGGCCAGTTCGGAGGCGTCGAGCCCGGTGGCGCCGGATACCCCACCGGCCGCGAGCGAGAGGGTCAGCACGAGAGGCAGGAGTAGCAGTTTCCACCAGCGCATAGGGTTACCTGAGTTGGCTATCCGGGGCAGCGAACGTTACCGAGAGAGGTCGGGAGCAGGCGCGCCGGCAAGGGGTGGGTGCCGGGTGCTGCCTGGGGATGGTCGTGTCAGAGAGACACCTCCAGGGGATCCGAGTTACTTGTGCTTTGTACCACTCACCGCTCAGCGTTCATTCAACTGCTTTTCCCACGCCGCCCTGCCGCCGCCTGCCGCACCAGCGCAGAACACACCGGTTCGGTTTCATGAAACTCTGTAACAGAACGTCTATCCTGGCACTGCTCGTGATTGTCGGCGGCGGCGTGGTCCCGCCCGCCAGGGTGGGTCACGCCCAGGCTGAGGGGACACGCCGGCCCCCGTCCGAGCCGTGGTTCCCGAAGGCTCCGCTGCTGCCGCGCCCCGCTGGGGAGGTGCTCCGTGTGTCGACCGTGCCCCAGCTCTACGAGGCGGCGGCACGCGTCAAACCAGGAGGGACTCTCCTGCTCGCCAGGGGGCGCTACGTACTTTCCCGCCCGGTGGAACTACGCACCGACGATGTCACCCTACGCGGCGAGGCAGGAGACCGAGATCGGGTAGTACTGGATGGGGATGGCCGAGGGGAGGCGGTCACGGTCACCGCCTGCTCCGGCGTGACCATCGCCGATCTCACCGTGGAGAATGTCCGGTGGAACGGCATCAAGATCAATTCGGACACCGGGGTGCAAAAGCTCCGGATATACCATTGCGTCCTCCACAACATCTGGCAGCGCGCCGTGAAGGGCGTCAAGGTGCCGGCGCAGGACCGGGAGCGGCTGCGTCCGCGTGATTTCCGCATCGAGTACTGCCTCTTCTACAACGACCGTCCCAAGCAGTTCAGTGATGATGCCGCCGACACCCCGCAGAACTTCAACGGGGACTACATCGGCGGGATCGACGTGATGTATCCGCAGGGATGGATCATCAGCGACAACGTCTTCGTGGGTATTCAGGGCCGCAATCGAGAGGCACGGGGAGCCATCTTCCTCTGGCACGACGCGCGGGACTGCTTGGTGGAGCGCAACGTGATCATCGACTGCGACTCCGGCATCTGCCTGGGGAACGGGCAGCCGCCTCCCGATAGTCCGGTGCATGCCACCGGTTGCACGGTCCGGAACAACTTCGTCACGCGCGCTCCGGAGAATGGGATCCTGGCGGACTACACCCGGGATTGCGTCGTCGTCCACAACACCCTGTTCGATCCACAAAGCCGTCGCCGCCGTGGTATCCGGATTGTGGACGGGAATGAGGGACTGCACGTGGCCCACAACCTGATGTCGGGTCCCAGGCTTCTGGTAGAGTCCACCAGCGCGTTAAAGCTGGAACTCAACCGGCAAGACGCTCCGGCCACCCTCTTTGTCGCTCCGAGCACGGGCAACCTGCGCCTGGCGGGGCAAGAGATCGGGATCGTGGACGCGGCGCCCCGGCTCCGGGAAGCACCGGAGGATATCGAGCGGCAGTCGAGGGGAAGGCTCGCGGACCTTGGCGCCCATGAGGCCAGCGCGGAGTGAGCAGGCAGCAAGTCGCCGCATCGGTGTGGAGCTTCTGCCGGCTTCTCGCCTTATTTCGGGTGGCCGCCCGGGAAGTGGAACACCCTGCGCCTACAGGTCGACGGCAACCGGGTCGAACACGGGCTGAACGGCAGCGCCGACTGGAAGCAGTGTCAGGCGCGAAGCAAGTGGCGTCACGCGCCCGGGTTCGCGCGCACCTGCAACGGAGCACCTCTGCCTTCAGGAGCACAACTCCCGTGCCCAGTTCAGGAACATCAAGCTTCGCAGCATCGCGGCGGAATGACTGGGCGGTCACGAGGTGGGACCGGGGAGTGAGAACACGCGCCTGGAAGCCCTCGGCTCCCAGTCCTGCGGTACTCACGGCCCAGAAACCGGACGCCTCTTTGTTGCCAAGGATCCGGCCGGTCTTCGGGTCGCGCTTAAGGGGCTTAAGGGAGACTTCCGTCGAACCTACCCTGCGCACCGCTACGGCCCAGTAGCAGGCACTGCCTGGCTGAACTCGCTGGTCTCGAAGATGCCGCTGCCGTAGTCCCGGCTCGCAGTGGCCGTGAAGTACTGGTCGGCCCCGCTCCCGCCTAGCGAGAGGGCGACGCTGAACGCGGCGTTGCCTCCACTATCGGTCGTGACCAGCGCGCTGCCGAGGTAGACTTCTCCCTCCCCCCAGCCCGTGGCGTCCGGCTCGACGCTGCGGTACAAGTCGACCGCGAGCCTAGTCTTGGCGGAGCTGTGCAGCGTGCCCTTCAGCGTGACCGTGTTGCCGCTTGCCGTCGCCTGGGTGAGCACGGGATAGTTCTGCAGCGCGTTTGGGCCCTTGTCTTTGTCCAGCGAGTCGTTCGGGGTCACCCCCGTGGCGGGGTCGATAGAGGCGAACAAATTGATGCCTAACCTACCGTTTCCAAAGATCGCATTACCGCGGAAGGCATTGCGGCTCCCACCGCGGGACAGGACGCCATGCGAGGCGTTGTAAACGATCCGATTGCCGGCGCCGGCGCCGAAGCCGCCGAAGGTGTTGCTCCCCTGCGTATTGGCATCGCTCAAGAACACACCATTGAGGTTGGGAAGCGGCAGCGCACCCGTGACGTCGGATCCGATGAAGTTACCCTGGAAAAGGTTGCCGGAGCCATCCAGGTACACTCCCGCCCCCAGGTTCCCGGAGATCACGTTTCGGGCCGCTGGCGATAGCCCGCCCACGAGGTTCCCGGCACCGATGATGTCCAGGCCGGTTTCGTTCGGTAGCCCGGCGATGCCCGTGAAGTCACTCCCCACCAGGTTGCCCTGAACCACTGCCCCGGATTGCCGGAGTACGACGCCCGCCTCTCGATTGCCCGAGATGAGATTGCCCGCGCCTGCTACCGTACCACCTACGGTGCACTTGGGGCCTGCCACGTACACCCCATCGTTGTTTGGAATGGGCAGGGTCCCGCTGGCGTCCGTGCCGATGTAGTTGCCCTGCACCAGGTTTCCGCTGCCGCTGGAACCGCTGCCCAGGATGGCCACTCCGCTGTTGACGTTACCGGAGAGCAGATTGCGGACCACCGGAGTGGCCCCGCCGATCAGGTTGTTGCTACCAGTAACAAAGATCCCATCGATACCGTTCGGCAGCGCGCCGGTGCCTGTCGCGTTCGTGCCCGCGAAGTTGCCCTGGACCTTGTTTGTCGAGCCAGCCACTAAAACGCCATACTGCCCGTTGCCGGAGATGAGGTTGCCCGCTCCCGCCACCTCTCCGCCTACGATCACCGTCTTAGCGATCGAGTCGATGCGGAGTCCAGTGTTCACATTCGGTAGCGAACCGGTTCCGAAGGCGTTCGTGCCGATGAAATTCCCCTGGATTAAGGTCGCGGTCCCGAACACGTCCAGCCCGTAAAGACGATTGCCGGAGATGAGGTTCCCCGCGCCGGCTTGCGACCCACCGATCCGGTTGTTCGCTCCGGACTCGGAGACCCCCCGGTTGTTGGGAACGGCCGTTAATCCGGCAGAGTCCGTCCCGATGCGGTTGCCCTGAACCTGGGTCCCGCTGGTCGCTATTCCAATCCCATCGCCATTACCGGAGATGAGATTGCCCGCGCCCGGGGCAGTGCCGCCAATCGTGTTGCCAGGCGCCCAGACCGTGATCCCATAGTTGCCGAAGCTCCGATCGACGGCCTGGGTTCCCGCGGCGTCGGTGCCGATGTAATTGCCCTGAACCAGGTTGCCGGTCTCGAACAAGCTCAGATTCACGCTTTTGTTCCCGGAGATCACGTTTCCCGCGCCTGGGGTGGCCCCGCCAATCACGTTGGCGCCCGCGCCCTTCTTGATGATGACGCCGCTGGTGCCATTGGGCAGAGGGTTGACTCCGGAAGCCGTGGTGCCGATGTAGTTACCCTCCACCTGATTTGCCGCCGCCCGATCGGAGAAGGCGAGACCATCCGTCGTGTTACCGGAGATCAAGTTGCGCGCGCTGGGGGTGAGACCCCCGACGACGTTGTTCATCGATCCGGCGATGATGACCATGCCGGTGCGATTTGGCAGGGCTGCGGTACCGCCGGGCCTGGTACCGATGAGGTTGCCTTGAATGAAGTTACCGTTCGCGGAGAGGAGCAGCACGCCGTTGCCGGAGTTGCCGGAGATCAGGTTGCCGGCCCCGGCGGTGACGCCGCCCACCACGTTGCCGGAACCGTAGGCCACGCTCACGCCATTGGTCTGCGGCACGGCTGCGGTGCCGGCGGCATTCGTGCCCACGTAGTTGCCCTGGATTACGTTCCCGGTAGCGGCAGCCGCGTCGAGGAACACCCCATGGTTGGCGTTTCCGGAGATGACGTTGCGCGCTCCGGGAGTCACGCCACCCACGACGTTCCCCGCGGCCCGCAGGATGATCCCCGAGTCGAGCTGGTTACCGGGCTTGCCGTTGCCCAGCGCCTTCGTACCAGTGGCTTCCAAACCGACGTAATTGCCCTGCACCCGGTTCCCACCGTCGGCAATCACAACCCCACTCTGCTTATTGCCGGAGATCACGTTTCCCTCGCCGGGCGCGTCCCCGCCGATGAGCGTATCCTGTGCCCCGGCTTGTAGCTGGATCCCCACACCGTTCGGAAGGCTCCGGGCACCGGCCCCATCGGTCCCGATGTAGTTGCCCTGCACCCGGTTGCGCTCCACGATATCCTGCGAGGCGGACGTGCCGTAGATCGTCACCCCGGCGGTGACGTTCCCGGAGATGATGTTCCGGGCCGCCGGGGTGGCGCCGCCCACGACGTTGTCCGAGGCCCGAGCGATGACTACCCCAAACCCGTTGGCCAGCGCAGAGGCGCCGTTTGCGGAGACCCCGATGCGGTTGCCCTGCACCACGTTGCGGGCTGCGGCCGTACCAACGATCTGAACGCCGTTCGACTGGATATTTCCACTGATGACGTTGCCGGGGCCGATCGCATTCTCCAACGCGTCCTCCACGCGGACACCCATGAAGTTGCCGAGGGCGGTGGCTCCGGTGGAGGTAGTGCCGATGAGACTGCTCTCCACCCGGTTTCCACTTGCCTGGTCCCCGTGAAGGTAAACTCCCAGGGTGTTTGCGGAGATGAGGTTCACCGCGGCGCCTGACCCACCGATCACGTTGTCGGCAGACCCTTCCACCAGCACGCCGATGTAGTTCCCCGCCGCTGTCTTACCGGTCGAAGTCACTCCGAGGAAACAGCCCGTCACCCGGCTACCTCCGGCGCCTTCCAGCCGTACTGCGGCCCCTCCCCCCGCCGCGCCCACCGCACCCGCAACCGCCTGGAAGCGATTGATGATGAGGCCGCGGACGCTGCTCGCCCCGCCGGAGAGCGTGAGACCGTTCGCGCCGCGTCCGGCGCTACTTCCGCGGATCTCGACCTGCAGCAAAGCATTCGTGCCGCTGATCAACGTGTTCGGACGTGCGGTACCCTGGGTGTAGCCGTCGATGACCACGGGGTCGGTGCACTTGGGCAAGGGAGTGAGCGGGGTAATCGTCTTCACCCCGGAGCCCGGAATTCTGAAGGAGATCGTATCGAGCCCTGCCCGGGCGTTCGCGGCGAGGATGGCCTCGCGCAGCGAAGTCGCCCCGTCCGCCGCCGAGACCGTGTCCGCAATCGTGGTCACGACCAGGGAGACGGCTTCGGTTACCGTGAACGTCGCCGTGCCGGTCACCGGCGAGTTCGCCTTGTCGGTCACCGTAATCGACTTGCTGCCGAGAGTCTTCAGCGTGACCGTAAAGCGGTGTACGCCTGCATCGGCCGCGGTGAAGGTGTAATCAGCAGGCAGCAGGGCCTGGGGATCATTGCTGGTCCAGTGGACGCTCCCCTCGTACGTGGCCACCGGTTGATTGGAAGCATCCAGCGCGGTAACCGTCACCTCAAACGGGATTCCGCTGCTCACCGAAGCCGGGGCGGCGACTGCAAAACGCGTAACCGGCCTGGACGTAACATTGAACGGCGCAGAAGGGGTAAACGGTCCCGGAAGGTCTGCGGTAGACGGTGCCAGCGTGTAGCCGTCGCCGACCTTGTCTAGCGTGAGGGTACCAAAGTTAGCAATGCCGTTGACTGCCGGTGTACTGGTGGTGCCGCCCAGAGTGGCACCAGTGGGGTTACTGCCGAGAGCCAGCGTCACCCTGCTAACCGCGGTGGTCACCAGGTTGTCGAACTCATCGACTATACGCACCGTCACGGGTGGGGTGATCGGCGTATCCACTGGCGTATGGGTCGGCTGCTGGCCGAAGAGCAGTTTCGCCGCCGCCCCGGCAGTAACGGTGACTGGAGTACTGCCCCGAAGAGACGGCTTCGCCGTGTCTGCGGCCGTCAATGTCTGCGCCCCGGCGGTCTTCAACGTGACGTTGAAGACATGCACGCCGTTGTCTGCGGCTGTGAACGTGTAGTCGGGAGGCAGTAGGGCCTTGAGATCCGTGCTGGTAAAATGCACAGTTCCGAGGTATCCCGGAAACGGATTATTTGCGGTATCCAGCGCCGTGAGCGTGAAATTGAACGGCTCACCGGCAACCACGGTTGCAGGCGCGACGAGTGCGAAGTGGGTTGCTCCGGACACGGGAGGTCCTGCGGGGCCGAGCTTGGCTACGAACGCGTCGAAGCCGCCGTGGTTAGCCGCTTGAAAGGGGGCAACGGTCGGAAAATTGAAGGAGACCGTCTGGCCCACCACATAAGCGCTGCCGAGGTTATCGACCGCCGTGCCGAGAGCCAACTCGTAGCCACTTCCTCCCAGGAACGTGGAATAGACCAACGCGTCGCCGGCGGGAGGTAGTTGGGCTATAAAGACGTCT
>JAJFMS010001140.1 GCA_020696885.1 Armatimonadota bacterium
TTCTCCAGCTTCAAGACCATCCAGTACTTTCCGGACTGGACCGGCTGCGGCGTATACTGCCCCACGCGGAGGTTCGCCTGGGTGGCTAGCTTGAACATCGGCGCGTTCTGGACCCGGAGGAACGGGTTGGGAGGCGCGAAGCCGCGGTACTCGCCGCCGTCGAGCGCTGGCTCGCGGATGGAGAGGAGCTCGAAGCTCACGCCGCGCTTGGCCTCGGCGATGATCTCGCGTGCCTGCTGCTGCGAGAGGGTGCGCGCAAACCGGACGGACAGCCGCACGAGGTCGCTGTCCTTCACCGGCCACTTCGAGTCGAGGAGCTTCTCCAGCAGCAGGGTGTACCGTGCCTGGGAGCGCATCCCTTCCTCGGTGAGGGTTCCCTCCTTCAGGGCCTTCTCGAGTTCTGCGCCCCCGTCCTTCCGGACGACACCCAGGCGAGTCTCGACTTCACTATCGGTGACGACGAGCTTGCGCGTTGCGGCTTCCTGGTCCAGGACGCTCCGGTCGGTGAGCATCTCGAGCCCCGCCCGCCCGTAGAAGGTGAGGAGCTGACGGACGAGGGCGGCCCGGGTGATCGACTCACCCCCGACCCGGGCGATGACCGCATCCGCCGCGACCGGCTGCTGGGCCGCTACCGGAACAGCGCTGAGCGCAGCGAGGCTCGTGGCGCCCACTGCCAGGCCGAGACAGATTGCAAGCTGTTTTCTCATACAGGCCTCGCGGCGCCGCACCCGGCGCGGATGGTTGATCACAGGGGGATAGTAAGGGTTGGCACGAGGGCTCCCACCGGCGCGCCACTGTTGCCGGCGGCTGGCTCCGTCCTATTTTAGACGCTCAGGACGCGACCAATGCCTCCACCTCCGCACGCGCGGGAAGCGAAGACTGGGCGCCCAGCCGGGTGACCGTAAGGGCCGAAGCCGCCACCGCGTATTTGACGGCCGTCCGGAACTCGATCCCCTCGGCAATCGCCACCGCGAGCGCACCCGAGAACGCATCCCCGGCGGCCGTGGTGTCGATGGTCTTCACGCGGCGGCCCGCAAGGTGGTACTGCCCTTCCGGCCGCACCACGAACACGCCCTCGCGGCCAAGGGTCACAATCACGCAGCCCACGCCGCGGCGCAGCAGCTCTTCCGCCGTGCCGGCGACTCCGGACAGGCCGGCCTCGCCGCCGCCCAGCAGCATCTCGGCCTCGGTCTCGTTCGGGGTGAGGATGTCCACGGCAGCCAGCAGCGAGTTCGGCACGGCCAGGTACGGCGCTGGGTTGAGGATCAGCTTCTTCCCGTGCCGCTTGGCGAGGGCGGCGGCCGCCTGCACGGCGGGAAGCGGCACTTCCAACTGCAGCAGCACCACGTCGCACTCCGCAAACGCCGCTTCGGCGCGCTTCACGTCTTCTGCCGTCAGCCTGGCGTTGGCCCCGGGCGCTACCGCGATAGCGTTCTCGCCGGTCTGGTCGATCAGGATCAGCGCCACGCCGTGGGCCGCCTCGGAGTCACGCACCACGTAGTCCGTGCGGATACCCTCGGCCGCGAAGCCCTCCAGCGCCTGGTTGCCGAACGCGTCGCTCCCGATCCGCGCCACGAAGGTAACGTCCGCCCCCATCCGCGCCGCCGCGACGGCCTGGTTCGCGCCCTTGCCTCCGGGCACCATGGTGAAGGCGCCGCCGAGCACCGTTTCGCCGGGACGCGGGATCTGCGTCGACTTGACCACCATGTCGACGTTCGTGGAACCGACCACCACTATTTTTGCCTGCGCCATCAAAGCCTCTTCCCTGTTGAGAGTCCCGCGGCGCTTACTTACGCCTCACCCGCACGGGGTGTAGATCCACGCGCCACTCGCCCTGCTCCTTGCGCATCCGCACTTCCAGGATGCCGGAAGGTTTGCCGTTTACCTTCGGCTTCAGGGCGATCGATCGGGACACCACTGCCAGGTCGACCGCATCTCGCATCACCCGCTGCGTGTGAATCTGCAGGTCGCGCCAGTATAACACCTGGCGTACGTTCGTGCGGTCCTTGGGGTCGTACCGGAGCCACACCTTGTTGATCAGCCCCTGCCGCTCAGCTTCCGTTACCCGCGCCGAGAGCATCGACGCGGCCCGGACCCGGCGTCCGGTTTGCAGCGCCGTGATGAACCGGGAGAGCTTGGTCTGGGCGGCAAGCAGGTCCGGTACCTCGGTAGAGGTGGTGATCGTCGGCGGGAGGGGAATCGCGTACGACCGCACCGCGGGGCGCTGCGCCGCGGCCCCTCCTGCTAAACCCACCGTGACGGCCACGACCGCCAGACCCAACCTCATCCCGTGCCTGTTCATGGTTGTCCCCCACCACTAGTTCGCTATTTGCCGGTCCGGGGCCTCTCTGTTTCGGATCGCCTCCTCCTTTCGCGCCACCAGGAGCCCTGGCTCGTCCACCGCCAGAAGCCAACCCGTCGGCAGCCGCCCCGAGCGCCACGCCGAGGCCATCGGCGCCTCCGCGGGCTCGTCGTCGAACAAGACGAGCACCGCCGGCTCATAGGCGCGGAGGAACC
>JAJFMS010001141.1 GCA_020696885.1 Armatimonadota bacterium
CTGGCCGCTCCAGCCGTCCACCTCCACGCGCCCACCGTCGAACGAGAGGTACATCCCGGCGCTGGCGGAGGGGCAGTTGCCCACGATGGTCACCGTAGCCAGAACGCCGTTTCCGAACCGGATGTTGACCGTGCCGTTGATATCCACCGGGGTTTCTACGTTGTCCACGAACGCCAGGACCTGGGAGACCGGCTGCTCCACCAGCCAGACCAGGCTGTTGAACAGGTGCGCGCCGCTATCGTACATCTGGCCGCCACCGGAGAGCTCCGGCTGCTGGCGCCAGGTGCCGGCGGTGAGGCGGCGCCAGTCCTGGGTGAGCCAGCCGGTCACCGTCTCCAGCTTCCCCAGCTCCCCGCTGCGGATCAGCTCCCGCAGGTAGGCGAACTCCGGCGTGCACGGCGTGTTGTAGCCGATGACAAAGACCTTGCCGCTCTCCTCCACCTTTCGCGCCAGGGCCTGCGCCTGCTCCGCGTCCGTCACCATCGGCTTCTCCATCAGCACGTGGCAGCCGGCCTCCAGCGCCTGCATGCCATGCTCGAAGTGGAGCGTGTGGGGCGTGACGATGACCACGGCATCCGGCTTCGCTTCGGCGTACATCTGCGCTGGATCCGTGAAGGTGGCCGGCTGCGGCTCGTAGTCACCGAGGTTTTTGGCGATGTAGGCCTGGAGGCAGTCGTCGCTTACGTCGCAGAGGGCGACGACCTGCACGTCCGGATTCGGCTTCAAGCGCCGCGCGTGCGCCCCGGCCATCCCGCCGCAGCCCAGAATGGCGACTCGGACTCTAGACATCGGTTCTTCCTTTCGTGTGCGTGCGGTCGACGGTGACCACAGCGGTGCATCGGCGGCCGGGGCCGCCGTGTCAGGCAGCGGTGCCTTCGGAGAGCCAGGCGAGGTCGGTCGGCGTCAGCTCGAGATCGAGCGCGTGGATGGAGGACCGCAACTCCTCCACGCTGGCGGGGCCGATGATCGGGAACACCGGGAACGGCTGGTGGAGCACCCAGGCCAGCGCGACCTCGATGGCACTGAACCCTCGCTCCCGGCCCAGCGCCTCGGCTCGCTGCAGCCGCTCCCAGTTCTCGGAGCTGTCGTAGACGCGGGCCATGAACTCGTTCTCGCCGACGTTCTCGGGGGTGAAGGCGCCGCTGAAGAAGCCGCGCGCCTGCGAGGACCACGCGAACAGCGGCAACTGCCGCTGTGCGTACCAGGCGAGCGCCCGTGGCCCGCGCGCGTCGAGGCAGCCTTCCCACACCTCGCCCCGGGGCACGGCCAGGCTCAGGTGGGGACTGCTGGCCGTGAAGCCTTGCAGGCCCTTCCGGCGCGCGTAGTCATTCGCGGCGTCGAGGCGCTCCGGGCTCCAGTTCGAGCCACCGAAGGCCAGGATGCGCCGCGCCTCGTAGTGCTCGTTCAGGACGTCTACGATCTCGTCCACCGGTACTTCCGGATCGTCGCGGTGGAGGACGTAGAGATCCACGTAACCGGTGCCAAGCCGGGCCAGGCTGTCTCGCAGGTCGCAGGTGATGTCCTCCGGCGTCACCCGGCGGCGATCGAGGTTGTGGTGCGCGCCCTTGGTGAGGATCACCACGTTGCCGCGGCCACCGCGGGACTCGAGCCACCGGCCGATGGCGCGCTCGCTGTTGCCGCTGTTGTACAGGTGGGCGGTATCGATGACGTTGCCACCGAGCTCTAGCCAGGCGTCCAGCATCTGGAACGTCAGCGGCAGGACGTCGAGATGGAACACCATGGAGCCGAGGACCAGCCGCGAGAGGTCCCGCGCGAGGGGATCGAAGCGCTCGTATTTCATCGGGTGGGGGTGCTATAAGAGGAGCAGCAATGGAGCAGCACGGGCCGGCGCGACGCCGTCATTCCGGCGGCTTATTCGTTCCGCTGCTTCCGAAATCATCCCGCGCTTTTCATATCCGAGCTGAATACCCCATGACCTTGACGCACGCCGTAACTCAGGAACGAAGCGAGCCCGCGCTGCTGGCCGAGGTGACCCGCGGCGGCACCGTGGAGAGCCGGCATTACGGGCACGTGGTGGTGGTGGACAGCACGGGCAAGGTGCTTTACTCCGCGGGAGATCCGGAGCACCCCACCTTTCCGCGCTCCTCGCTGAAGCCGCTGCAGGCGCTGGCGGCCCTCGCGAACGGCACCGCGAACCGCTTCGAGTTCACTGACGCCGAGGTGGCCGTAACGTGCGCCTCCCATTCGGCGGAGCCGCGGCACCGGGAGGCCGTGGCCCGCATCCTGGCTAAGATCGGCGCCGCCGAATCGGACCTGCATTGCGGCGCGCACCCGGTACCGCACGAACCGAGCCGGGACGAGCTGATTTTCGCGGGGCGGGCGCCCACGGCGATCTACAGCAACTGCTCCGGCAAGCACGCCGGGATGCTGGCGCTGGCGCGGATCCTGGGGGCGCCGCTGGAGGGCTACTGGGAGTTCGAGCACCCGGTGCAGCGAGAGATCCAGCAGGTGCTGGGTGCGGCCTGCGATACGGACCTCGGCTCG
Source organism: Armatimonadota bacterium (assembly GCA_020696885.1). The sequence continues at coordinate 2,506 of JAJFMS010001141.1, forward strand.
CTGGGGTGGG
>JAJFMS010000084.1 GCA_020696885.1 Armatimonadota bacterium
GGCGGAAGCTGACGTCCGGACGGGAGAGGGCCAGGCGCTGGAGCCAATCCGTGATCTGGGCGGCCTCGGTGGCGTCCCCACGGAGGAACTTCTCTCGCACCGGCACGTTGAAGAACAGCCGGCGCACGGTGAACGAGGTGCCGATCTGCGCCGCTGCCGGCGCCTGGCTCCGGATCACGCCGCCCACGATCAGGATCCGGGTGCCTTCCGTGGAGTCCGGCGTCCGGCTGAGGATCTCCAGCTCGCTCACGGCGGCGATGCTGGGCAGTGCTTCGCCGCGGAACCCCAGCGTATGGATGTTGAACAGGTCGTCGGCGGACCGGATCTTGCTGGTGGCGTGCCGCTGCAGTGCGATGGCCGCTTCTTCGGCCGTCATGCCGCAGCCGTCGTCCGTGACGCGGATCAGGACCTTGCCGCCGGATTCCGTCTCCACGGTAACCCGATGGGCGCCCGCGTCCAGGGCGTTCTCCACCAGCTCCTTCACCACGGAGGCGGGGCGCTCCACCACCTCACCGGCGGCGATGCGCTCGGCGACTTCCGTGGGCAATATCCAGATCCGGGGTTCAGGCATGGTGGCGGTGTTTTAGACAGGATTGACAGGATGAATGCGGCGGGAGCCGGCTCCGGGGTGGCCGATTACCCTGCCGGAACCAGCTCGAATCGCAGCGGCTCGGCCGACCGGGTTGTCTTTGGAAGCACGGGCCGCCGGGCGACACGCCCGCTACAGTGTACGGTCAATACGTCCTGTTGGCGGTCGGTATCATCCCGTGGATCCTGTTCATCCTGTCCAAAACTTCACCCGGCTACCGGAGCAGGCCTGCGCGGCGCAGCCATTTCAGGATCATCTCCTCGAAGGGCTGGTCGGTGATCGCCTGGATGTAATCCGCGCCGTAGCGCCGGCATGTTTCCTGGATGCCGCCGCAGAACTGGTCCACCGTTTTCTGGTAGTCCTTGAGCAGGCCGGCGCTGATGGTGATCTCGCGCTCCTCGCCGGTCTCGCAGTCCACCAGCTTCAGGTCGCCCACCAGGTCCGGCCGGATCTCGGAGCGGTCCAGCACGTGGATCACGCTCACCTGGAAGCGGCGGTGGAGCAGTGCCTTGAGGCCGACCTCCCACTCCGGGTCGAAGAAGTCACTGATCAGGATCGCCACGCCGGGACGCCGGGTGCGCAGCGCGTACTCTTTCAGGCTGGCCGCCAGCGAGGTCTGCCCGCCCACCTGCGCGCGCTCCAGGAACGAGAAGTAGGGGAACACCTGCTGCTTGCCGCGCACCGGCGGCAGGTGGTCCCGCATCTTCTCCCCGAAGACGGTGGCGCCGACGCGGTCCAGGTTCGAGAGCCCGATGTAGCCAAGCGACGCGGCGATGCGGCGGGCGTAATCAAACTTGGCGGGGGAGCCGTAGGCCATGGACTGGGAGCCGTCCAGCAAGAGGTAGACGTGCAGGTCTTCCTCCTCGATGAACAGCTTCAGGAACAGCTTCTCCAGCCGCGCAAAGGTGTTCCAGTCTACGTACCGGAGGTCGTCGCCCAGCGTGTAGTTGCGGAAGTCCGCGAACTCCACGGAGGTGCCGCGTCGGGAGCTGCGCCGGTCTCCCTTGAGCTGGCCGCTGAACACCTTCTTACTGACGATGGAAAGCTGTTCCAGCTTGCGCAGGAACTCCGGCTCCAGGAGGGAGGAGGTAGCTGCCGGCATTAGGTGCTCCTATGGAGGCGATCTGCGTCCGGCGATCCCAGCCCCAGGCTATCGACCCCCGACCTCACGGAAAGACGATGACGGGGGCCGATGCGTTTCTCGCCTTCACCAGCCCAAGGGTGAACCTCTGCTGGAGGTCTGCCAAAGCGGCTCTGATCAGTTCGGGATGGGGAAGTGGAAGATCGGAGCCTCTCGACCCCCATACTCCCACACCCCCATACGTTTCCGACTACCCCTGGCGAAGCATCTGCCGCAGCTCCTGGATGTTGCCGGCGTGGTTGAGCGCGTTCTCGATGGTGATGAGCTTCGCCTGGACCAGTCGCTCCAGGGACTGGTTCATCGTGTTCATGCCGAAGTGCCGCCCGTCCCGGATCGTGGCGTACAGCTCGTTCATGTTGCCTTCTTCGATGTGCTTCCGGATGCTCGGCGTGTTCACCATGATCTCCACCGCCGGCACCCGGCCCGGGCCGGTGGCGCGCTTCAGCAGCCGCTGGCTGACCACCCCGGTGAGCACGTTGGAGAGCTGGGAGCGGACCTGGGCACGCTCGTGCGGCTGGAACGCGTTCACGACGCGCTCCACGCTGCCGCTGGCGGACGTGGTGTGGATCGAGGAGAGCACCAGGTGCCCCATCTCCGCCGCGCCCATGGCCACCGCCATCGTCTCGGCGTCTCGCATCTCGCCCATCAGGATGACGTCCGGGGACTGCCGCAGCACGCTGCGAAGGCCGGCCGCAAAGGAGCGGGTGTCTCGACCCACCTCGCGCTGGTAGACCACACAGTGCTTGTCTTCGAACACGTACTCGATCGGATCCTCGATCGTGATGATGTTGCCGTGGCGAGTAGCGTTGATGTGCTCCATCAGCGCCGCCAGCGTGGTGGACTTGCCGCTGCCGGTCTGGCCGGTCACCAGGATCAGGCCCTGCTTCGCGTCCGCCAGCTCCTTGAGGATCGGCGGTAGGTTCAGCTCTTCCACGGTGAACGGGCGGAGCGGGATGATGCGGAGCGCTGCCGCTACCGTGCTCTGCTGGAGGAAGAGATTCGCCCGCACCCGGATCATGTTCGGGATGGTGAAGACGAGGTCCACCTCTTCCTTCTCCGCAAGCTGCTGGAGCTGGTCCTCGGCCATGTTCGGAATGTCATCCGTGGCCTTGCTCGGAGCCTGGAAGCGAAGCAGGTAATCCCGGCTGGCGCTGTAGACGATCGACTGGGCGAGCTCTTCCATCCCGGCCGCGTCGAACGCAGGCAGCTTGGTTGAGATCACCGTCCCATCAATGCGAAGGGCGGGCGGCGAACCGGCCTTCAGGAGGAGATCGGAAGCACGATGGCGGATCGCCAGCTCCAACAGCTCGTGAATGTTGATCATGCCCACTTAAACTCTGGCGCGCGAGGGTGCCGCTATTATAACATGCGATGCGGCGCGGGGAGGCCCGGACGACGGTTCTCGCGGAGATGAGGCGCGTAAGCCGAGCCTGTTCGGCGATGCGAGTCACGGCTGCCCCTCCGGTTGTCCCGGAAGTGGGCGCACGCCCCCTTATTAAGAACGTCTTTAGGCCGCAGATGTTCCCGGAACCAGCTAAAATGCAGAACGAATTCATCTTCGAGCAGTTGCCGACCCCCTCCTGCCACGCGTCGACGGTTGTGGATCTGGGCTCAAACGGGTTGGCGGCCGCCTGGTTTGGCGGACAGGAAGAAGGCGCCAACGATGTGGCGATCTGGTTCTCGCGGCGGGAGGGCGGCCGCTGGGACGCCCCGCGCAAGGTAGCCGCGGCGCCGGGCGTTCCGTGCTGGAACCCGGTGCTGCACCGGTTTGCCGCCGACTCGCTGGTCCTTTTCTACAAGGCGGGACCGAGCCCGCAGACGTGGACCGGATTCCTGCAGCGTTCGGCAGATGGGGGCCGCACCTGGTCCGCTCCGGAGCAGTTACCGGCCGGGATTCTGGGACCGATCAAAAACAAGGCGATCGAGCTGGCGGATGGGAGCCTGGTCTGCGGCAGCAGCGTGGAAAGCTACCGCGCCTGGGGCTGCTGGGTGGAGATCACCCGGGACCGGGGCGTCACCTGGTCCAAGCACGGCCCGATCAACCAGCCGGGCCACCTGTACGGCTCCATCCAGCCGGCCGTGTTCGGCTCGCGCAACGGCAAGCTTGGGATGCTGTGCCGTACGCGGGATGTGCACCGGATCGTCCGCGCCACCTCCGCGGACGGCGGCCGCACCTGGACCCCGCTGGCAGAGACCACGCTGCCCCAGAACAACAGCGGCCTGGACGCGGTGCGGCTGAAGGACGGCCGGGTAGTACTGGTCTACAACCACACCGCCAGTGGCCGCACGCCGCTCAACCTGGCCGTGAGCAAGGACATGGGCGTCACCTGGACCCCCGGGCCGGTGCTGGAATCCGATCCGGGCGAATACTCCTACCCGGCCATCATCCAGGGCGCCGACGACACCATCCACGTGGTCTACACCTGGAAGCGCGAGCGCATCCGCTACGCCCGACTCCGACCGGACGAGCTACCCTGATCGGAAGTGCGAGTTTCGAGCTGCGATTGACGAATGGGGAGCCGCTGGCTTTCCAGCCAGGGCCCTTCGAATGGCAGAATCGAGCGGTGGTCGAGGGAGACGGCGTGCTGCACATGCTGCTCTGGCGCACGTTCACGGGCCTGTCCGACCGCTGATCGGGAGCCGCTCCCGGGGGCGGTCCTCGCGTGCCGGAAGCGCATCGACGTTCGAAGGGCGGGAGAGGGTAGGCCCCGCCTTCCCAATACCAGACACCGAATACCGCGAAGCCCCCAAAAGCAGGTCATCCCGAGCGGTAGATGCGCAGCGCGAAGCGACCCGCCTACCGTCGAGGGATCTTACCCCCGAGTCTAGAACGCCTGTAAGCTCGTAGTGCAGGCCTAGGGTGGTCGTCCGCCGGCCAGGGCTCGCCAGCGCACCTACGATGCGTTCCGAGACCGGTTGGAGATCCCTCGCAGCGGACACGTACGCCGTTCCAGGGCTAGAACCGGCTCGGGATGACTTCTGTTGGGACGTTTTTTCGCAGCGGGAGCGGGCCTGTTAACCCTGTAAGTTGAGGTAGACCATCCGGGTGGAGAGGGAGCGGTTCAGGGTGTAGAAATGGATGCCCGGGGCGCCGCCTTCCAGCAGGGTGCGGCACTGGTCCGTGGCCCACTCGATGCCGGCGCTGATGACGGCCTGCTCGTCGTCTCGCACCCGCTCCAGGCGCTCGCGCAGCGCTTCCGGAATCCGGGTGCCGCACATCCGCGTGAATCGCTCCAACTGCGTGACGTTGGTCACCGGCATGATGCCCGGCACGATCGGCTGCGTGACCCCCGCGGCGCGAGCCCGCTCCACGAACTCGAAGTAGTCTGCCGGATCGAAGAAGAGCTGCGTCACCAGGAAGTCCACGCCGGAGGCGGACTTCGCCTTCAGGTGCTCGAGGTCCTCGTCGCGGGAGGCGCATTCCACGTGACCTTCGGGATAACAGGCGCCGGCGATGCACAACTCCTGGCCGTGGCGGGAGCGCAGAAACCGCGCCAGTTCCTGCGCATACCCGAAGCCGTCCTCGGGCCGGGTGAACTGCTCCTGGCCCTTGGGCGGATCGCCCCGGAGCGCCAGCACGTTGTGCACCTCCGCCGCCAACAGCCGGTCCACCACCGCCGCGATCTCCGCGGAACTGTGTCCCACGCAGGTGAGGTGCGCCATCGCCTCCAGCCCGATCTCTCGCTTGATGCGTGCCGTGAGGTCCACGGTCAGGTCCCGCGTGCTGCCACCCGCGCCATAGGTCACGGAGACGAACGAGGGGTTCAGGGCCGCCAACTCGGAGATCGTGCCGTAGAGGCTCTTGAGCCCTTCCTCCGTCTTGGGCGGGAAGAACTCGAAGGAGAAGACGGGACGCTCTTGCTGGAAGAAATCGCGGATGAACATAGCAGCCTCGGGCTAACGATCGGGAGTGCTCTCGTATTATATCGGTCTGTTCCGTATTGATCCACATATTCGGATGAACGGATATATGTGTCACGCGGCAGGCATCGGCCGCCGCCTTTATGAACAGGTTCCAAACGTGGTGGATGCGGGAGGCAACATGGGACGACCGGTAACGGTGCTGGGGGCGGGGAACACCGGGTTTGCGGTAGCGGCGAACCTGGCGCTGAGCGGCTACGAGGTGACCCTCGGCGACTTGCCGGAGTTCGGCTGGGCGCTCGATCCGATCCGCGGGAGCCGGCAGATCCGGCTGGACGGGGTCGCGGGCCGGGGGACGGCCACGATGGCGCGGGTGACCTCGGATATCGGCGAGGCGCTGGCGGCGAGCGATACCATCCTGCTCATTGTGCCCGCCTACGGTCACCGGCCGTTTGCGGAGGCGTGCGCGCCGCACCTTACGGAGCGCCACACGCTGGTGCTGATGCCGGGCACGCTGGGGACCCTGGAGTTCGCCGAGGTACTGCGAGCGCACGGCAGCGCGCCGGAAGAGACCGGCGTGACGCTGGCGGAGTCGGACACCGCCCCGTACGTGTGCCGCAAGACTGCGCCGGACGCCGCGCACGTCTGGGGGGTGGTCAGCGGCCTCGGCGTGGGCGTCTATCCGATCCGGGAGACCGGCCGCGTGCTGACCGAGTTGGGGGGCCTGTTCACCGTGGATGCGCGCGAGGGGAGCATGGAAGCGGTGCAGCCGTATGCGAACGTGCTGGCCTGCGGCCTCAGCGCCATGAACCCGGTGGTGCATCCGGCTGGCGTACTGATGAATGCCGGCCGGGTGGAATACTCCCGGGGGGACTTCTATTTCTATGAGGAGGGCGTGAGCCCCGCCGTGTGCGCCGTGATCGAAGCCCTGGACGCGGAACGGCGCGCTATCGGCCGGGCGCTCGGGTTCAAGCTGACGCCGGTCCACGAAGCGTTCCACGCGGCCGGGTTCGGGCCGCAGGGCGACCTCTGGTCCGCCATCAACGGCAGCCGGATGCTCACCCAACTGCGGGCCCCGGGCGCGGTGAACACACGATGGCTGACTGAAGACGTACCCTACGGCATCGCCGCCTGGGCGAGCGTGGCGGACGGGCTGGGGGTCGAGACCCCGGTGATGGACTCGCTGACCCAACTGGGCCTGATTGTCACCGGGCTCGTGGGCAAGCCATGCGGGCGAGGGTTGGCGGAGCTCGGGTTGGAAGGATTGGATGCGGCCGGCATGGTGGCGGCGGTCGAGCGCAACGGGTGAGGGAGCAGGACTCCGGATGGGGCAGCGAGAACGATTCGGGACCAAGCGCCTGCTGCGCGCTAGGATCGACCGGGAGAGAGGACCGATGAGCCGCATTCTGATCGCCGACGACGACCCGGACATCCGGGAGCTTTGCTTCACCATCCTCTCTACCGAAGGCTTCGAGGTGCTCGTCGCGGAGAACGCTCCGGAGTGCTTGCTGATGGCCCGGAAGGATCAGCCGGACCTGATCCTCCTGGACTGGATGATGCCCGGCGTGGACGGCATGGAAGCCCTGCAGCTTCTCAAGAGCAGCGCGGCCACCGTGGAGATCCCGGTGGTGATGGTGACGGCTTTCGGCGGACCGATGGAGATCACCCTCGCCACGCATCACGGGGCGGAGGGGTATGTCACCAAGCCGTTCGAGGTGGCGGATCTGCTGTCATTGGTGCGGCGGTTCACGGCGCCCCCGCCGCCGTTGCCTACAGTCGCCCTTCCGGTGGAGGCGGACCTGGCCGGGCCGTCGGCCGGTTTGGCGTAGCGAACGGTCGTCGACCGCCGCCGGACCGTTTGCGTCCCCGAACGTCGAGCGGCGACGCGCTCGTTATAGCGGGCGGTCGCACACAGTTTGTGGGACCGCGACGACATGATCGTACCAGCCCCTCGGGGAGTGGGTACTGAACCACAGCCTCTGCACCCGCCCGCGGCAACTCCTGCCAAACCCCGCAGGGCGATGTGTCAGGGCATATCGCCCAGGTCGTCCCGGCGGGTGCGGGCAAACGGCGTGTCGAACAGCTCCAGGGAATACCTCCGGTGCTTGCGGCACCGGAGCACTCCCACCTGGTCCGGGTTCGGCGCCGCCCACGAGCCGGAGAAATACAGCTCGTAGCGATACTCACCGGCCGGTAGGATTACCTCACCGTAAGGTCGGCGGATAACGATGCGGTAGCGCTCGCGACCATTTCGGAGAAACACGAGGGAGCGTCCGTCGTCGCTGGAGTGGTTGTAGATCCGGACCACGGGCGATTCCTGTTCGATCTCAGTTTCGGTCCACTGCGGACCACCCATCACCGAGGGTGCGGGCTTGGGCGGCGCCACCGGGGCACCCAGCACCGTTGGAGCCGGCGGCATCGGCCGCGACACCGCGCCGAGCACTGGTGGCGCCGCGGGCGGAGGTGGCGCTACCGGCACCGGCACTACGGGCGCCTGCACCACGGGAGGAGCCGCCGGTTGGGGCTGGATCGGCGCCGTAACCATCGACGGCGCTGCGGGAATCTCGATCGGTGCTGCCGGGCGCACCGCCGTTACGGGAGGCGCTTTTCGCACCGCCGGCGGAGGTTTGGGGATCGCATCGATCGCACCGGGCGCCGCGGGAAGGGGGATCGGCCGCGGCAGCACCGGCAGCGGGGAGGAGGCATCCACCTGGCGCGCCAGCACCGGAGACGCTGTCCCGCCGCCCGTGCGCGCAATCAGCCCCGCCGCCAGCACCAGAAGCAACAGGCACACCGGCGCCCAGAACACCCAGCGCGGCGTACGCCGCCGACGCCTTACGCTCGGAGGCTGGGCGGCCCGAGCCAGCGACGCTCGAGCAGCCCGACAACGACTACAGACTGCGATCTGGAGCGGGTTCGTCTCCCCGCACGCGCAGCGCCAGGAACGATTCGAATGGGACATGCTACGTGGCAGACGCGGCAGACGGGGCCAGGGTTCCCGGGTGTTGGGCCTTAGGCCTTGGGTGTTGGGAATGGAGCCCCAACACCCAACGCCCAACACCTACTTCCAGTTCAGCCAGGGCGGCAGTTTGATGCCGG
>JAJFMS010000085.1 GCA_020696885.1 Armatimonadota bacterium
AGTCCCCGAACGTCTCGTTGCAGATCGCAAACCGCTGCATCTCGCTTCCATCTCCCCGTGCGGCGTCGCTTGGCTCGCCGAAGTCGTTGTCCGGTGGTGCAGTTCGCCTCCCGGCGCCCAAGGGCCTGCGGCGAGTGTGGCGTATGGAAGTGTGGGAGGATGGGGGCACCCGAGCGGCGCTCCGCGCCGGCTCTCATACTCCGAAATGACCCCAAAAAGCGGACACGGAATACCCCTGTTGGCGAGAAGAATTACAGAGGATGGTTTCAGTATCTCGTAAATATTCCGCCGCGTTCAAGTTCGACGTAGTACGCCAGCTCCAATCCGGGGAGAAGCGTTTGGCGCACCTCTGCCGCGAGTATGACCTGGATCCGGGCATGGTCCGCGACTGGCGGCTGCGGGTGGAGAAGTGTGGGACCCAGGCGTGTCCCCGTTCGGTGGGGGAAGAGCCGCTGACAGAAGGGGCGTTTCAGCAACACTACGAACAGTCAGCACGGTCACCCGCCCTATCCCCATCTGCTGCGCGGACCGACGGTGGTGCGCCCGAACCAGGTGTGGGCGGCGGACGTCACCTGACGTGGGGTATTGACTGTCCGCCGCTAGGGGGCCACTCCCCGCCCCCACTCCCCCCCTGCATCCTACTGCGCCATCCCCAGTCGAGAGCGGATCTGGACCAGGCGGATGATCGCCTCTCGGGAGACGATGCCCTCCAGCTTGCCGTTCTCGATCACCAGCAGCCGCGGCGAGTCGTTCTCCACCATCTGAGTCAGCGCGTCCCAGGCATCCTGGTCGTGGTGCAGCACCCGGTCTTCGTCCGGCTCGTGAGCCAGTGCGCCTACGCAGGTAACGCCCCAGACGTCGCGCTCCAGCCGGCGGACGTCCGCCAGGCCGATCACGCCGACGAACTCGCCCTCGCGCGTCACCGGATAGACACTGTACTCGTGCCGCAGCAGGTAGTTGTGCACGAACTCCGGCACGCGGATCTCCGCGTCGATCTCCGGCACCTCGTGGGTCATCACCTCGGTAACCGGCACTCCGCTAAGCGTGGAGCGCAGCACGAGCTGCTGGTAGGCCGACTGTGCGGCGCCGTTCAGGAACCAGCCCACGAACATCAACCAGAACCCACCGGGGTCCCGAGCAACCAGCGCGCGGAAGGCGCCGTAGCCGATCAGGAGCCACGCAAAGACCTGCCCGGACTGGGAAGCCCAGCGCGTCGCCCGGTGCAGGTTGCCGGAAAAATGCCAGATGGCGCTGCGCAGCAAGCGACCGCCGTCCAGCGGGAAGCCGGGGATCAGGTTGAACGCCGCCAGGGCGATGTTCACGATGCCGAGGTAGTTTGCCAGCGCCGCGATCGGGCGCAGCACGCCGTCCGCCGGAATGGCAAACGAGACGCCCAGGCACGCGGCCCCCAGGAAGAGGCTGGCGACGGGACCCACTCCCGCGATCAACAGCTCGGCCCGCGGCGTGGGGGGCTCGTCCTTCAGTTGGGCTACTCCGCCGAACAGGAACAGCGTGATCCCGCTCACTTCCAGTCCGTGCGCCCGTGCTACGACCGCGTGGGACAGCTCGTGCACCACGACGCTGGCGAAGAGCAGCAGCGCGGCCAGAGCTCCCAACACCCAGCTCGTGCGGGCGTCGAAGTGGTAGACCGGCGGAAAGACACCGGTCGCCAGACTCCAGGTCATCAGCCCGACCACCAGGAACCATGAAAGGTCCAACCGGATCTCGAAGCCCAGCAGCGAGCCCAGGCGTAAACTACCGCCCATCGCCAAATCCTTTCTCCATACTCCCCGAGCGAATTGATTTGTTGGCTTTGACGCCTTTGATTGCTGTCCTCTTACCCCTAACTACCCCCGTGTTACTCGTGGCGTCGAGAGAAAGGCTCGAACGACAAAAGGGGGCCGGGAAACGAGGTGCGTTTCCCGGCCCCCTTTTGTACCTGCTCGGTGGTGGTCGCTACCGGCGGTAGCGATCGTCATACCGGTCGTCGTACCGGCCGCGATCCCGATAGCGATCGTAACGATCACGGCTGTCGTAGCGGCCGTACCAGTCTTCGTAGGAGCTAGAGCGGTACCGGTCGTAGCGGCTGCCCATCGCCTGCCGCAGGTCCCGGGCCACGTCGCGCAGATCATCCGAACGGCGCTCGAACTCGCTCTGGGTGAGATTCCGGTCATCCCGCAGGAAGTCCCGCACATCGTCCAGGTCCCGGTACAGGTCGTTCGCTCGCCGGCGAGAAAGCGCGCCTTCCCGCTCTGCCAGGCGGATCCGGTCGCCCAGGTCGATCAACCGGTCACGCAGAATGCCGCGTCGATAGATATCGTCCCGGTCCCGTCCCCGGTAGTAACGCTGCCCATAGTAGCGATCGTAGTGGTCGTAGCGCTGGGCATAGGCCGCAGGGGCCACCGCACCTACCCCGACTATTCCAAGCCCGAGGGCATAAAGCAGGTTCCGTCGTGTCATCCGCTTGAACTCCCGTTCGTCGTCTTCGATAGCGAGGGGAAGGTCCTGGAGAACCCGAGAGCGGCTTGCCTGACCCATCCTCTGCCTGGAAAGACCCTCCCTCCACCGTTTGGTTCCCCGATTTTCAGGAGGTCCCCCCTCAGTTACCTGGGAACTTCAGAACGCGCCGCATCACCCGGCGCAGCGGCGGGGAGACGCGATTGGGACTGGATATCGATTTCATCCACCGGGTGTACCGCACCAGCCTGGTGCTGGTGCTGCTGGGCGCAGTAGTGCTCTGGGAAGCGATGGGGCCGCGCGCCTCCATGGGCTGGCTGGTGGGCGGCAGCCTCAGCCTACTCATGCTCGCCGGGGTGGAATGGAGCATCCGCCGGTTCATCACCCCGGAGACCCAGTCTCCACGCGGGCTACTGGGGATGCTGCTGGCCAAGCTGCTGGGGGCGGCGCTCCTCCTGGCGCTCGCGTTCGTGGCGGCGCTCAAGGGCTGGCTGGCGCTGCTCTGGATTCTCCCCGGCTTCGGGCTGCCGCACCTGGTGATCGTGCTCAAGCTCGTGGGCCAGAAGGTGCGCGGCCTGTATGCGGCCGACCAGAACCCGGTGGAGCGAAAGTAGCGGCAAGTGAGATCAGCGACGCAAGGGACACAAGCGACGTAAAGAACGGCCGGCCATGCCTGAGGCGCCTGAGGCAGGAGTCTCCTCCGTGGATGGTCAACGCTGTTAAAATCCGCTCGACGGTGTGCGGAAATCGCCCCGGATCACGGCCGGGGCGGCCATCCCGGAGACGCGATGCGCGAGCGTGCCCTGAGCCGATTGGCGGTTGCTCCGCCGGGCCGTCCCGGTAGTGGGCGGGCGAAGACGCTCCTGGTTCGTGCAGGAGTGGAGCTCCTGGCGCGCCTGCTGGGCACCGCCGACGCGACGGCGGTGGGCGCGATGGCCGCCCGCGAGCTCTCCCTCATCCTCCGCTCCCGCGACTGGCACCGGCTCCTGGGGATGTGGGTGGTGGTGACAGCCGCCATCCTCGCCGTGCCGGTGCTTTACCGCTCCGAGTTCGGGAACTGGCAGAGCCCCAACGGCACCGGGTGGCTCGTGCTCTGCGGCTACGCGCTGCAGTTTGGCGTCTGGCTGATCATGGCGGAGTGGACGGTCCGCCGCCTGCGCCGGGACCTGTACAACGATCGCCTGGACGAGCTCCTCCTCACACGCTGCTCCGCCGCCGATATTGCGATGGGTGAGGCGCTGGCGTCGGCGGTCGCCTCCCTCTGGCTCGTGGCGGCGACCGCTCCCGCGTGCCTGTTTCTGGGCGCGATGAGCGGCCAGGGGCCGGGGGCGGCGGCCCTCCTCTTGCTCACGCTCGCACCCTCCGCCGCGTTCGGCGTCTGGTTCGGCATGGGCTGGGGCATGGCGTTCACCCTGCGCCGGTCCGCGGCGATCGTGCCCATGACGGACTGGTGGATCAAGACGCCGATGGTGCCGGTCTGGGCGATCTGGGCCGCTCTCGGGTGCTTCCCGGTGGTGTGGGGCCTGGTGGCGCTCATCCCGGGCGGAAACGCCGCGCTGCTCTGGTGCCTGGGGCTGCTGCAGTGGGTGGTGCAGAAGCTGGTGTGGCACTTCAACCCGCTGCTGGCGGTGGGCGCGCTGGCCGGCATCTGGCGCAGCACCTGGATTACGGACTGGGTGGTCCTGGTGGTGCTGATGCTCTTTATGATGCGCAAGAGCATGGACGCCATCCAGATCTCCCTGGCCTCGCTGCCGGAGCGGGACGTGGCTCGCAAGCAGGCGGACCACTGGATCCACCACGACGGCCACCACTTCACGCAGTACAGTGACGATCGTCGCCGGGAGCCGAATTACCGGGACGGCGGCAACCCGATCGCGGCGTTCGACGTGGCCCTGGGACACCGGGTGTACCTACACCCGTTTCTCTGGGCCGTGGCGATCATGATCTACCTGTTCCTGCTCACCTGGAGCTTGCTGGTCCCCTACCTGGGCAACGGCACCGGCGTGGCGGCGGTCCTGGTGCCCGCCACCGGCGCGCTCCTGCTGATGTCCGGCGGGGTGGCGGTGAGCTTCGGCTGGGAGCGAGACCGGCACCGTTGGCCGGCGCTGGCCGTGCTGCCAATCAGCAACCTCAGCATGGCGATGGGAAAGATCAAGGGGGTGGTGCGCCCCACGCTCTGGGTGGGTCTCACCGCCAGCCTCACCGCGTTGCTGTTGGGGTGGCGGGGCGCCCTGCACCCGGACGCGGCACTCTGGCTGGCCCTGCACGTGCTGCTCTTCCCGGTGGCGCTGGCCTTCGTTTCGGCGACCCTGGCACTCACCACGCCCACGGTGGGGGAGGCGCTGTTCCGCTGGGCGGTACTGGGCGCCATTCCGACCTTCGGGTTCGTGCTCCCGCCCCCGATCGGCGGCGAGGGCGGGCTGGCGCTGCCGTTCTCCCCACCGATGCTGGTGCTGGTGCTGGTGATCAACGGCCCTTCCGACGAACTGATCCGTGGGGCGTGGATCGGGCTCGGCCTGGAGATCGTCGGCATCGTCGTTTCGCTGCTGATCCTCGGGCTGCTGCTCCGGACCTGGACAGTGGGGGAGCGAGACTAAGCGGATTTGGGGGTCGTGATGGCCCAATCGACGACGGATCCTGCCAGGCGTCGAAGTACCGGGCGGGCCACTGCGCAACCTTCGGGATTGCCACATCGCCACGAAAGCACGGACGAGGATCGGTAGGAGCGCTGGGCGCTTCGCAATGACGTGGAGGCTTGGTGACGGCGGTTCGTTAATGCGAGGCCCGGAGCCCTTGCCCCTCCCCTTTTCGCGCTTTTTCGCGTGTTTCGCGGGCAACTCCGGGGCGTCGGTCAGGACGCCATCGCGGTCCGGCCGCCGGCGCCGTAGCTCCAGGCGGACGGGATACGATCGTGGGAGAGGTCCCCGATCACCGGCGGTTGCCCGGTGGACTCCAGCACGGAGATCCAGGTGTAGCCGAGCGGGTCCACCTGCTTGCGCCCCGAGACTGCCACCGACATCGGCACGTGGACGAACTGCCCGTGCCAGAGGCTCACCATCATTGCCGTGTTGCCGGCCATGGCCGCGTGGACGGCTCCCCGCGCCAGCCCGTGGCAGAAGATGGCGTCCGGCGGGGAAGCCGGCACGCTGCGGATGGCATAGCTGGGGTCCAGGTACTTCAGCGACATCTCGAACCGGTCGCGTGCCGCGGCCGCGCACAACTCACGCCGGAGATAACAGCCGACGTCTCCCAGGGTGGCGTTGCCGGAGGCGTCCGTCTCCGCGGCGGTGGGGTCCGCCTTCAGCAGCTCCTGGCCGGCTCCTTCGGCTGCTACGATGACGGCGTGCCCGCGGTGCTCCAGGCGCCGCCGCAGCACGGACCACAGCCCGTCGATGGTAAACGGCACCTCCGGGATCAGCACGAAGTTCGCGTCCTGGGAGGCGAGCGCGGCGTGGCACGCGATGAAACCGGAGTGCCGCCCCATCACCTTCACCAGCCCCACGCCGTGCGGCGCGCCCTTTGCTTCCACGTGCGCGCCGCGGATGAACTCCACCGCCTTGGAGTAGGCCGTGTCGAACCCGAACGACTTATCGATGTACATCAGGTCGTTGTCGATCGTTTTCGGGATGCCCACCACGGCGATCCGGCTGCCGCGCCGCTCGATCTCGTTGACGATCTCCAGCGCGCCGCGCATCGTGCCGTCACCGCCGATGACGAAGAGGATCTGGATCCCCTGCCGCTCCAGGCAGTCGACCACTTCCTCCGGGTCCTGCTCGCCGCGGGAGGAGCTCAGCATCGTGCCGCCCTGCTCCTGGATGCCCTCCACGTTGTCCAGGGTGAGGTCCACCACCGGATGCCGGTACCGCGCGATGAACCCCTGGTACCCGCACCGGAACCCCGTGACGGAGCGGACCCCATAGCCGAGCAGCAGTTCCCGCACCAGGCCCTGGATCACGTTGTTGACGCCGGGACAAAGGCCGCCGCAGGTGACGATGCCGCAGCGCGTTTTGCTGGGATCGAAGTAGATCCGGTTCCGGGGCCCGGCCAGCTCGAACGTGGGGATCGCCTCCCCGGCGCCCGCGCGCTCCTGGATGGCGGAAAGGCGGTGATCCACCGGGATGCGGTCCGCGGCGCCCACGCAGAAGAGGGCATGGTCCCCCAGGTGCGGCGCGATGGGCGTGTCGAGGCGGCAGTTGCCCAGGACCTTGATCGACGTGAGCGGCGTTTCCATAGCTCCCACCTTCGGACCGCTCCGCGCCACCACACCGCGCGCAGCAGATCGTTTGATGGGATGTAGCCGGGGAGGGGCGAGAGGTTAAAGGCTTGATGGGGCGGCCGCGCTCTTGGGGACGGGGAAGAGAATGAGAATGAGAAAGATCCTGGGCGATCCCAACACCCAACACCCAAACATTGCGCTGGAGTTGTTTCCGGCGAAACGGCGCTGTTACGGGAGATTAACGGGAGAGTCACGGCCAATTAACCGCTTGGAAACCCGGGGCCGGTAAATTAACGGTGAGAACGAAGCACAGCCGGCGCAGCGACCCGCCGGCTGTTTCCACTCCAACGGCGGAGTTCCAGCCAGCGTGGCGCAGGTTTGCCTCATCGCTTCAAGGAGTGGTCTCATGTCGCTTTGCCGATCCGAGCTGTCCATCCCTCGTCCGCCCGATCCGGGACTGATGCCGGCTCGCTTCTTCCGCCTCGTCGGTTTCGGGCTCTGCCTGATCCTTCCGGCGCTGGCGCTTCCGGCTCGTCTTGGGGTGGTGTCCGGATGCTCGATGCAGCCGACTCTTAGCTCCGGACAACCGTTTCTCTACCGGCGGTTCTCCCCGGAGCGGGAAACCCTCCAGCGAGAAGAGCTGGTTGTAGTTCGCCTGCGGGGCGACCTGTGCATCAAGCGGGTCTACGCTCTGGAGCGGGACCGGTTCTGGTCTCTGTCGGCCGCCTCCGCCGCCGAGGGAGTCCCCACGCTGGTGGCGGTGGACGATCCGATAGCGCTGTGGCGCCATCGCTATCCCGGCATGGATTACCGCAGCAGCCAGGTACCCCCCGGCTGTGTTTACGTGGTGGGCGACGCCGCTACCAATTCGCTGGATAGCCGCCAGCTCGGCCCGGTCTCGATCGAGAACGTGGTGGGCCGGGTGGTCTGGCCCACCGTGGGGCCGCCGCCCGCCGGGGGCTCGGTGTCATACTGGGCGGATCGCCCCGCGCCGCCGAGTCGCGCCTCCGGTCGGGTGACACGTACCCTCCCCAGCTAGCAGAGCTCACTACGGGGCGTCTCGCGCATCGAACGCGAGACGTCCCGGTTCCCAATCCGCGCTCGTCTCGCGATAAAAGATCCGCAAGAACGATCAAGCGAAGCCTCTCCTAACGACATAAGCTGCGATCCAGGAGTGAGCGATGAAGCCCGAAACTCTGGAGAGCTACCAGGAGCGACTGGTCGCCGTGTTGATCCACATCCAGGAGCACCTGGACGAGCCGCTGCCCCTGGAGCGGCTGGCGGCAGTGGCCTGCTTCTCCCCGTACCACTTCCACCGGATCTTCCGGGGGATGGTCGGGGAATCCGTCCACGAGCATGTCCGGCGCCTGCGCCTGGAGCGGGCCGCAATGCAGTTGAAGCAAGGTTCGCAAGCGGTGACGCAGATCGCCTTCGGCGCTGGTTACGAAAGCCACGAAGCGTTCACCCGGGCGTTTCACGGGCTGTTCGGGGCCTCGCCTTCGGAGTTTCGGAGCTCCGTCCGCTCACTCTCCTTCCCGTCCGCGCCATCGGGAGCGCACTTTACCGGAGTGCACTTCACCGGAGGCGCGGGCCTGCACCCGTTCCAGCGAGGAGGAGAGATGGAGCTACGAGTCGAGACCCTGGCCCCGCAGCGCGTGGCATTTATGCGGCATGTGGGGTCGTACGCCGCCGTGGGGACCACCTGGGGAAAGCTTTACGCCTGGGCTGGCCGGCGGGGCTACTTCCCGCCGCGGACGCGGTTCCTGGCGGTGGTCCATGACGACCCCGAGATCACGCCGGCGGACCGCCTGCGCTACGACGCCTGCTTCGTGGTGGACGACCGCTTCCAGCCGCAGGGCGAGGTGGGGGTCCAGGAGCTGGCCGGCGGCGAGTACGCCGTAGCGGTACACACCGGGCCGTACGAGACGCTGGGGGAGACCTATGCCCGGGTCTGCGGCGAGTGGGCGCCTCGCAGCGGGCG
>JAJFMS010001142.1 GCA_020696885.1 Armatimonadota bacterium
TCACTCCCGCCACCGCCGGAGGGCGACTGGCGGGCACCGCGCGCCTTTCCCGCTTCACCGAGGGCGTGGCGGTGACGCCGACCCTTTCCGGTGCGGCGCCGGAGGTGCAGCTCTCGGTGGATACCCGCAGCCTTCCGGCGGGGCAGACGTTCCGTGCGGATCTGCTGCTGGAGACCAACGCCGGCACGTTCACGCTGCCGGTCCGGTTCCGCGTGGCCCTGCCGTGGCGCCCGGTGGTGAGCGGAGCGCTTCGCGGCGCCGCCGCGTGGGGAGTGGGGCTGGGGTTGGGACGGCTCGCCCTGGCGCTGGCGGTCGGGCCGCAAACCTGGCTCTCGCAAAGCCCCACGCGCCCGGAGGGCCTGGCGGCGGCCTGGCTGGTGGTGATCGGGGTCTGGGCCGCGGTGGCCATCTCGACGGGCGGGGTCCGCCGCGCGCTGGGAGCCCGGGTGAACACCTGGGCCGGCGTGAAATGGCTGCTGCTCAGCCTGGGCCTGGGCTGCTCCGGGCTGCTGGTGGTGTTGAGCGGGCTCGGAACCGGACTGCTCTGGGCGCTGGACCGCATCGGGCAGTCGCTCCTGGCCCCGCTCCTCCCGGTAGGGGCGTGGGTCGTCCTGGGCGTCGTGCTGGGGCTGGGATACGGCTCGGCTTCCGGCATGATCCGGGCCGGCCGGCCGCGCACCGGCGTGGCACTCCACTGGCTGTCTGTGGGTATTACCCTGCTGCTGGCGATCTGGGGCTGGCTGACTGCACGATGAGACCGATCCGCACCGGGGGAGTAAACCGAACGACCATGCACGACATCCTCTGCCCCACCTGCGGGCTGCGCAACCGATCGGGAGTGCGGGCCTGCGTCTCCTGCGGGACGCCGCTCTCCGCCACCACAGCGCCCTCCCACGTGCTGCCCCCGGGAACGAAGCTGCGCGGCGGCGACTACACGGTGGGGAAGCTTCTGGGACAGGGCGGCTTCGGGATCACCTACCTGGGCAGCGATGTCGGGCTGACGCGCCCGGTGGCGGTGAAGGAGCTGTTCCCCTACGGCTCGATCCGCAGCGGTAAGGAGGTCCACCCGGCCGCGGACTGGACCGAGGCGGCGTTCCGCGAGGCGAAGCAGAAGTTCGGGGATGAGGCGCGGGTGCTGGCCCGCTTCCATCACCCGGCGATCGTGCGGGTGTACACCGTCTTCGAGGAGAACGCCACCTCCTACATGGTGATGGAGTACCTGCGGGGCAAGAGCCTGGGTGGGATGCTGGACGAGCGCGGCGGTCCGCTCGAAGAGACGTCAGCGCTCACCCACGTGCGCCGGGTGTCCGACGCGCTGGCGGTGGTGCACGGCGCCGGGCTCTTGCACCGCGACATCAAGCCGGACAACGTGATGGTGACCGACACCGGCCGCACCGTGCTGCTGGACTTCGGCACCGCTCGGGAGTACGCGGCCGGCCACACGCGCCGGATGACCGCGATGCTCACGCCGGGCTATGCGCCGCTGGAGCAGTACAGCCAGCAGGCCCGGTTCGGGACGTTCACGGACGTCTACGCCCTGGCTGCCATGCTCTATCACCTGCTCACGGGCCAGCTACCGGTGGCGGCGCTGGACCGGATCCAGGGCGTGGAGCTGCCGACCGTGCGGAGCCTGAACCCGGCCATCTCCGCGGAGGCCGAGCGGGCGGTGCTGCAGGGGATGCAGATGGAGGTGGGGAAGCGTCCCCAGACGGTGCAGGAGTTCCTGGCGCTGCTCCCGGGCGGCTCGGCGCAGTCCACCGTGGCCCCGGAGGCCCGGCCCGCGGAGGCGACCGCTTCTCGTCCCGGCCCCGCGCAGTCGCCGGCGCGGCCGGTTTCGGTGCCGCTGCCGTTCCCACCATCGCCGGCCTCGGTGGGTCCCGCTTCCGCCGAGTCTCCCCGGCCGCGCGAAGCGGAGCGCCCCCGGCCGCTGCCGAAGCCGGTGCTGCACAGCACGCTCACCGGGCACACCAAGTGGGTGAACAGCCTCGCCTACTCGCCCGACGGGAGCTTCCTGGTAAGCGGCAGCCACGACAACACCGTGGTCCTCTGGGACCTGCGCAGCAATGCGGGCCAGCGGCTTACCGGTCACGGTGGACCGATGCTCGGCGCCCTGGGGGCGATCTTCGCCGTGGCGTTCGATCCAGACGGGCAGACGCTCTGCAGCGGCGGCAACGACGACACCGTGCGGTTCTGGAACGTGGCCGATGGCCGCCTCCGGCGGACCTACGAAACCACTGGCGGGAACGTGAACGCCCTCGCCTACTCCCCGAATGGGGAGATGCTGGCCATCGGGGGGCAGTACCAGCGCACCGAGCTCTGGGACCCGCACCGGGAGCGCAGCGTCGGCGTGCTGGGGGGGCACATGTATAGCGTGGTGGCGGTGGCGTTTTCACCGGACGGGGAGCTGCTGGCCACCGGCGGCGAGGACGGCATGGCCTTGCTGTGGCGTTTGCCGGAAGGCAAGGCGATCAGCAGCCTCACCCAGCACCAGGGAGCGGTCCGC
>JAJFMS010001143.1 GCA_020696885.1 Armatimonadota bacterium
GCTCGCGAAGCAGCTCCTGACGGAGACCAGCCTGCCGGTGACCGAGGTCGCATTCGCCAGCGGCTTCGCCAGCCTGCGCCGCTTCAACGACGCCTTCGCCACGCGCTACGGGATGCCGCCGAGCCGGCTGCGCAAGGAAGCAGCTCCTAGCAGTGAAACCGCCGCCGTGGAAACCCTGACCCTCCAGCTCGGCTACCGCCCGCCGTTCGACTGGCCGGGACTACTGGCCTTCCTGGGCGCGCGCACTCTCAAGGGCGTGGAGGTGGTCCGCGACGAGGAGTACCTGCGCACGGTGCGTCTCGGCAGCCACCACGGCTGGGTCCGCGTCCGCAACACGCCGGCGAAGCGGACGCTGCAGGTGGAGGTGAGCCACTCGCTCACCCCGGTGCTGCCGGCGCTGCTCAGCCGCCTGCGTCACCTGTTCGACCTCTGTGCCCGGCCGGATCTCATCGCGACGCATCTGGGCATGGACCCGCTACTGGCGGGGACCGTGGAGCGGAACCCCGGCCTGCGCGTGCCGGGCGCCTTCGACGGTTTCGAGCTGGCGGCCCGAGCGGTGCTAGGCCAGCAGGTTACCGTCCGCGCCGCCACCACGCTGGCCGGGCGGTTCTCCGAGGCGTTCGGGGAAGCGATCGCAACGCCCCACGCGGAGCTCACCCACCTCTGCCCGGCGCCGCAGCGAGTGGCCGGGCTGGAGGTCGAGGAGTTGGCAGCGCTGGGGATCATCCGCACCCGGGCGCGGAGCATCATCACCCTGGCCGAGGAGATCGCTTCCGGGCGGCTCAAGCTCCACCCCGGCGCCGACCCGCAGCTCACGATGCGCCAACTCGTAGCGCTGCCCGGTATCGGCCCCTGGACTGCACACTACATCGCCATGCGCGCGCTCCGCTGGCCGGACGCGTTCCCCAAGGAAGACATCGCGCTCCGCAACCGCCTGGGCGGCGTCACCGCAACGCGGGCCGAGGAGCTCTCCCAACCCTGGCGACCCTGGCGCAGCTACGCCACACTTCACCTCTGGAACAGTGAGGGCGTGCTGCCGGGACCAGTGTAGCTTCGGCTACCGGGCTTTCGGCGGGGCGTACGGGCCGAGCTCCTCGCAGCGGTCCTTCCAGCCCAATACGAGGATCGCATCATGCGAGCGCTCGCCGTCACGTTCGCCCGGCGAACCGTCCTGTCCCACGGGGCGCCGGTGAAGCCTACGGCCACGTTCCCCAATACTCCACTACTCCATTACTCCCGCGCTTGAGCGCTTGCACGGTCCACAGCGCTCGTGCTATGGTTTGACCAATGACTTCCCGTCTGCCACTTTTCCAGATCGCGATTATTCCGTCCGTCACCTGACGGACGGTTCTTCGCGCGATCATCAACTCAAACCGCCCCGCGAAGGCCCTCCGTCTGGAGGGCCTTTTTTTATTGGTCTTTTGCTATGCCTTACCCCGACTTCAGCCTGGACCTGGTTCGTGAAGCGACGGAGCGCCTGCGGCCGATCGTCACCCGCACGCCGCTGGAGCGCTGCGACCGCCTCTCCCGCCGCTATCGCGCGGAGATCTATCTGAAGCGGGAAGACCTCCAGGTGGTCCGCAGCTACAAGCTGCGCGGCGCCTACAACCGGATCGCCGTGCTGACCGCGGAGGAGCGCGCTCATGGAGTGGTGTGCGCGAGCGCCGGCAACCACGCGCAGGGGGTGGCCTTTGCCTGCGCTCACCTGGGCATCGCCGGCACGATCTTCATGCCGGACAACACGCCCCGCCAGAAGGTAGCCCGGGTGCGCTCGTTCGGCGGCGCCACGGTCTCGGTCCGCACGGCGGGCGATACGTTCGATGCCGCCAAAGACGCCGCCCTGCGCGAAGCCGCCGTCACCGGGGCCACGTTCATCGACCCATTCGACGATCCGCTGGTCATCGCGGGGCAGGCGACGGTGGGGGTCGAGATCGCCGAGCAGTGGGAGGAGCCGGCGGATTGGGTGGTGGGGCCGATAGGCGGGGGAGGGCTGATGGCCGGCGTCGGCGCCTACCTCCGCCAGATCTGGCCTGCCGTGCGCCTGGTAGGCGTGGAGCCGGTAGGCGCCGCTTCGATGGCGACCGCCTTCACTCACGGGGGACCGGTCACCCTGCCGGCGCTGGATACATTCGTGGATGGGGCAGCGGTGCGACGGGTGGGAGCGCTTCCCTATTCCCTCTGCCGCTCCGTGCTGCACCGCCTTCTGGCCGTGGAGGCCGGCGCCCTCTGCAGCACCATGATCGAGCTGTACCAGAACGAGGGGATCGTCACCGAGCCCGCCGGCGCGCTGCCGATCACCGCCCTGGACGCGCTTGCGGAGGAGATCGCCGGGCAGCGGGTGGTCTGTATCATCAGCGGCGGAAACAACGACTTGGCCCGCTACCCGGAAATCCTGGAGCGCAGCCTCGTCCACCAGGGACTGAAGCACTACTTCCTGATCGACTTCGCGCAGCGTCCCGGCGCCCTCCGCCGCTACCTGGACGAGGCGCTGGGTCCCGATG
>JAJFMS010001144.1 GCA_020696885.1 Armatimonadota bacterium
CGGTGTTGCGCCATCGCGAGGTTCCGGTGGTGGCGGATGCCCCGGTGGGGAGCGCTGGGGAGCGGGGCAACCTCGTGCTCCCCAGCGCGTCCGCGACCATCCCCGAATCATGTCATCCTGACCAACGGGAAGGATCTTGGCCCGGCGCGTTGATCCCTCTGCGCCCTACGCAGGGGAGCAGATGTTTCGCCAGGGGACACGTACGCCGTGCTGTGGCTGGTAGCGGCTCAACAAGACCGCTTGGCGGTTGCGGGGACTTCCCCACGGGCGCCGGCCCGACGCCGGGAGATTTACTCGTGGCGCCTAACCTCCGTCAGTGCCGCCAGCGATCGGGTTCGCCGTCCACTGTCCAGCGGCGCCCGGAAAACGGCAGGTACTCGCTGGCCGGCGAGAGCTCCGGCGCTTTCCCGGGCGAGGTCTCGGGATCGACTGTCTCCGGCAGGCGTACGATGATCACACGACCGGTTCTGCGGTCTTGCCACAGCTTCCACGCATCGAAGAGGCCGATGACCGCGGAAACGTCGATGAGTAGCGTGGTAATCGTCAGGAGCAGGAACGAGCCGAGCCGGAAGCCGGTGGGGAAACGCCCATGCTGCAGGGCGAGCACGAGGACCGTCACGGCCCAGGCGGTGAGCGGCACGGCCACCCAGAGCTGCGGAAGACCCGAGGTGCGCGCGTGGCGAAGCACTTCGCCCAACTCCGCGGAAGAGAGCGCGCGATGGTTGAAGTGCGCGTCTTCCTCGCCGGAGCCGGCAATCGGCTCCGTCCACTGCGCGGCAGTGAGCGCATAGCGCGGCGTGTCGGCGACCTCCACGAAGGGTGGCGTGGCTTTCCCTTCCTGTGGACCATCCACCGAGCGCCACACCACGCGAGACGCGGGCAGCACCTCGAACCAGCCTGGGGATTGCGAGCGGGCGGTGTGGAGCTTCGCGTCTCGTTGCGGGTCATCCGTCGCGGCAGGGCGTCGCTCGAACCGGTAGACCTCGCCGGAGCGAGCGTCCTGGCGGTACTGGAAGCCGCGGCGGAAGCAATGACGGCCGAAGACCACCAGCAGCGGTAGGATCACGAGCATCAAGGCCAGCACGCCCACTGCGGCCGGCGGGAGGCCTTCGCTCGAGGTGGTGATCATCGCCATCACCACCAGGAAGCCGAAGAAGAGGAAGGGGACCGGGAAGAGCAGGGCGCATCCAGCCGCCACCAACCAGGTTCCCCGGCGGCGCAGCCCCGCGCGCTCTTCCGGAAGCAAGTCGCGAACCTGCGTGGCCACCGCGTCGTTGACGTAGAGGCTTGCTCCGCTGCCGGCGGTTGGGACTATACTCCTCAAGACGAGGTCCTCATCGACTCCAGCATCCCCCGGTGCGTTCGTTATCGGCCGGCGGACATGCGCCAGGAGGCAGGGCGCTCGCCAGCGGACCACGGCAGCCCGGACTCGGGGAGGAACTCCTCCGCGGCGGAGAGCGCCTCCGCTCCTGGTGTCTCCCGTCGCACGATGACCACTCGCCCTCCTTCGAGGTCACGCTTCACCCGTCCGGCGAGCGCCACCACCCGGGAAAAGCTCAGCCACGACCAGACCGCAAAGCCGCCCACCACGAACAGCCCGAACGGGTAATCGCCTGCGGTGCCCATAGCGAGCGGCATCGTGGCCCAGAGCGTAAACAACAGGGCGGGCACGAGGGGCCGGAGGACGAGCCGTCGCCGGTGGCGGTCCAGCTCCTGGATCTCTGTCGGGGAGAGCTCCCGCATGTTGACGTGCATGCCCTCCCCGCCGGCGTGGGTGGCCGGCTCCACCCATTCCGCGGCCGTGGCGGCGTAGTCAGGCACCACGGCAACCAGGTTCGGCGGCGCGGAGATCCAGGTGGCGGCCCGGCGGCCATTTGCCGTCCACACGCGGCAGGAATGAGGCAGCACCTCGAACCACTGCTGGGGTCGGGGGTCTGAATCTAGAAACTGGCGCCGCAGCAGCCGGGCGCGAATTTCATCCGGTGGGTCGGCCGGGTTGAGGTGGCCGGCATACTGCCGGACCCATCCCTCCGCGGCGTCTTTCCGGAGAGCGGCGGCGCGCAGTAGCCAGTCGCGACCGAGCATGACGCCCAGCGGAGTGTACAGGAAGTCCAGCACCAGCAGCATGCTCAGCCAGCCGGGCACCCGTCCGGAAAGCGCGCTAATGCCGAGCGCCACGAGGAGTAGCGCAAACAATCCAGGGCCGGCAGCCAGGGATCCCCACGCCTGGCGGGTGAAGCGCGTCGCCTGGCGGGTTACTTCCTGCAGCTCGGGATACTCGAGCTGACGCTGCCCGGACTGGGGGAAGCCCGCGCACCAGGCCGTCTCCTTGGTGTCCGGATCCGGTGCCATCAAGCCTCCTGGCTGCCCGGTCAGTTCAACACGGGCAGCGCGACCGGCCGCTTCGGGAGCTCCAGCGGGAGCGATTCCAGGTCCCACCGGCTCACCACGTTGTAGAGCGCGTCCCGCTCGATCGGCGTGCGCCCGGCTTCCCGGATCAT